>JAIRZG010000165.1 GCA_031267345.1 Zoogloeaceae bacterium | reverse complement strand
AAGCATCCGATACCTCCCAGCTTGCCATGCGCTTCATGCTCAACTGCCTCATCGTTATCCAACAACCGCAGCATGAACCATTCGGCAAAATAGTACAAGCTATTTACGGATAAGTCCTTTGTTCCGCTGTGCATAGTATGGGCTATTTGCCGCATATCGGTTTCGTCCATTCCGGCAGCCCTTTGCTGTTCGTGTACGATCTTGCGGATTTGTACAAAGAGCATTTGTGTATAGATCTGGCTTTTTTCCTGACGCGGGAATTGGCCGGCAAGTATGATAAACACAAAATTTCCGGCGCGTTTCGCGAACGTGTTCTGGAAAGGTATCTACTTGCCAGAATCGGCCCGGATATTGAAGATGTACTGAGAGGTTCACATGCTCGTCGTTCTCGCCAATGATCCGCCGCCTGCCGTGCGTGACCGGATGAAGCTCTGGTTTGTCGAGCCGCGTCCCAACGCATTTGTTTCCAGCATTAAGGATTCCGTTGCTGTTACGGTAGCTGATTACCTGTACCGCCACTGTCCGCCAGAATCGGGGCTGCTTATGTTTCGCTCGTTGTCGGCTGCGCCTGGTTATCAGATCATCACCACCGGTATTCCCTGCAAACCCATTACCATCTTGTCTGGCCTGCAATTGGTCATTGAAACCCTGCAAACGCCTGAAACGGTAGATGTAGTAGGTTTATAGGTTATACGGCACTAAATGTTGCGGTCTTCCCCACGCGAGTGGGGGTGTTTCTTATTCGCGGTGTCAAAGCGTAAAGCGATCACTTCTTCACCATTTTTATTGATATAACCCCATTTGTCGCCTACTCTAACTGCCACCAGACCATTGGCAGAATAGTACCCTACTTTGTCATAGCGCGGTGAAATCACTTCCTCGCCTTGCTCGTTGATAACCTCCCATTTCCCATTCACCTCGACTGCTGCCAGACCATCAACAAAATCCCCCGCCCCATCGTAATGCAGCTCGACTACCCAAAAGTATTCCGTGGCACCAACTTGTTCCTTTCCCTGCTGCCGAGGTGCTTCTCCTACCGCCGTGACAGTACCCTGCTCCGCTCTGGCCTCCGGCAATCGCAGAACACACAGTACCGCAAGCACCGTCAGCGCGGCGCTCACCACGACACGGCGCACCGCCTTGTCCCGGTCTGCCATTTTGAACATCATGAAAAATGGACTATCCAACATCAATCAGCCTCGCATACCCTTGTGTCATCGGCGCGAAAGTATCATCGGATATTCGTCCAGTCAAGCCTCCGCGCAACACGTCCCCTTGCCGCCAATCAGCAGGCCGTTCCCTCCGGTCGTGGTCAGGGTGTCGTCGCCCTGGTCGCCTGCCAGCGTCGAGTTTGGTTCCGAAATTCGTATGTTTTGGGCGGGCGCCCAGAATTCCGCAAGCAGCGTGGCGCTGTCCAGCGTCCGGTCGTCGAACCGGAAGGTCTCTATCGCCCCCTGCGTCCCGTTGACGATATACACCCCTGGCTGGCGTTGTTCCAGTAAATCCACAGATCGTTTCCGTTCGGCGAAAGCCTGATCCCCGCAGTCGATGTCTCCATCACCAGCGTATCGTCGCCGCCCGTGTCCTGTATCGTCTCCAGCGTATTGTTTGCGCGCGCCGCTTCGCTCGCGCCGCCATTGCTATCTGAACGGAAGTTTGGCGATCTTTCACGGGCCGGGGAAGTTGGCCGATTGCGACAGGGAGGACAAGACGCCGTTGTTGGCGAAGGCCGCCTGAGCGTCCGCCAGGCGCCGCCGCGCAAAAAGTGGACAATCCCAAAACCACAAAGCCGGCCGATTCTGAAAATCCGCGATGCCTGCGCGATGCGAAAAATCGGGGCAATTCTGTCTCCGAATGTTCGCCTGATCTGCGTTGACAAGGGTTTAATCCGGTTGACGCGCAGAAAACGCTTGCAGTTTTCTGCGGTTCCCCTAAAATGCGCGGGTTTTTTGGTAGCGCGCCCGTAGCTCAGCTGGATAGAGTACTTGGCTACGAACCAAGGGGTCGGGCGTTCGAATCGCTCCGGGCGCGCCAATTGTTTTCATGTCGGGGGTATTTATTGAAATCCCTGATGTTCTGTCCACACATTTAGGAAGTAAAGCACATGAATCTGAACAAAACCGAACTGATTGAAGCCTTGGCCGCCAAAGCCGACATTACCAAAACTGCTGCGGGCAATGCGCTGGACGCGCTGCTGGAGGTCGTTACGGAAACACTGACCGCAGGTCACGGCATCTCCCTGATTGGCTTCGGCAGCTTTACGGTGGGCGAACGCGCCGCGCGTACAGGCCGCAACCCGCAAACTGGCGCGCCGCTGAAAATCGCGGCTTCCCGCGTCGCCAAGTTCTCCGCAGGCGCCAAGCTGAAAACCGCGTTGAATACCGCCAAGGGCAAGGGCAAAAAGAAGTAAGAATCAGCTTTGCGTCTGCGCCTTGCAATGACGCGGACACACACGCAACACGCCAGATCCGGCTTATCCGCTCTGGCGTTTTTTTCGGGCAAAACTCAAAATGGCAGTTCACCCTGTCGGGACTTTGGCGCGGAGTCCACAGCGGTCTGCTCCCGATCCGTCAGAGCGCCGCAGCGCACCCCCAGAAGCCGGATGCGCTGCCGGTTGGTCGTGCTGAAAAGGTCGCGTTTCAGGCAATGGCGGGCGGCGTGAAGCAGGCTTTCCGCCGCGAACATGGCTTGCGGCCAGGTGATTTCCCGTGTGACGAGATGAAAATCGGCAAAGCGCAGTTTGACGCCGATGGTGTGCCCCGCGTAACCTTTTTTGTTCAGGTCTTCGGCAAGACGCGCGCAGAGCGCGGCAAGCTGACGAGAGAGTTCGGCGCGGTCATGGCGCACATGCAGATCGCGCTCGAAGGTGGTTTCCCGACTGAGGCTTTTGGGCGCGCGCCAGGTGACGACCGGGCTGTCATCGACACCGTTGGCGGCGCGGGAAAGCCATGCGCCGATGCGCGGGCCGAAGTGCTGCGTCAGCATATCCACGGATGTTTGCGCCAATTCGCCGATGGCGTGGATGCCCAGTTTTTCCAGATGCGCGGCGGTTTTCGCGCCGATGCCGTTGATTTTTTTGACATGTAGCGGCCAAATGCGGGATGCCACGTCTTCCGGCAACAGCACGGTAACGCCATCCGGCTTTTGCAGATCGGAACCGATTTTGGCGAGCAGCTTGTTGGGCGCGACGCCGACGGAACAGGTAAGGCCGGTCGCGGCGAAGACGGCGGCCTTGAGGCGTCGCACCAGCGGCAGGGTGGCGTCCGCGAGTTCCGTGAGATCGATGTAAATTTCGTCAATGCCGCGATCTTCGATGGTGGGCGCGATTTGCGCGACGGCGGCCTTGAAGCGGCGGGAAGTATCGCGGTAGGCGTCGAAACAGGCGGGCAGGAGGAAAGCTTCCGGCGCGAATTGCGCCGAGCGCATCAAGCCCATGCCGGAAAAAACGCCCAGGGCGCGCGCTTCGTAGGTGGAAGTCGTCACCACGCCGCGCCCGCTATAGCTTTTCAATCGCGCAAATTCATGGCGACCATCCGGCAATTTTTTCGGCGGCGCAATGCGAGCACCGCCCACCACGACGGGCAACCCGCGTAATTCCGGATAGGACAGAAGTTCCACGGAAGCAAAAAAAGCATCCATGTCCAGATGGGCAATACGGCGGGAAGGGCGGGCGACAGGCATGTTACGCGGCAGGGGAGATCAGGGGTTTCGCCATCATAAATTCATGGTTTTGGCATTCATGCGATTCCCCTGGACGCCGGAGTATACGCGCCTTATTTCCGCGCAACAGCGCGGCAGGATTGGGCGCAGCCCGAAAAGTCCCCGCGTCTACGGCGTCGACGCAGCGTTCCAACGCGGGATGATGGTTCCCCGGTAGTATCGGCAGGATATGCGCGCGCGCGGCGAACGCCTTTGGGTTCGGGTTCAGGTCATAGGCGGGCGACAGACGCCATCCGTCACGGACACGCAAAAAGCCGTGGTTTCGCAGATGGTCGTCGGTGTTCCCCGTCAGGACATTAAAGACCATGCGCTTCCACAAGTCCCGCGTGTCTTCCTGCGGCCTGGACGAGAGACTGGA
>JAIRZG010000090.1 GCA_031267345.1 Zoogloeaceae bacterium | reverse complement strand
TTCCTCGACAGCACCGTGGTAATCGCCGCCGTCAGCGTCGTCTTGCCGTGATCAACGTGGCCTATCGTCCCTACGTTTACGTGCGGCTTGTTGCGCGAAAACTTCTCTTTTGCCATTTTTCAACTCCCCAAAAACCAATAAAAAAGAACCAGAAAACCAATGGTGCCCATGGGCAGGATTGAACTGCCGACCTCTCCCTTACCAAGGGAGTGCTCTACCACTGAGCCACATGGGCGAATGCCTGTTTGCCATGCTGGAGCGGGTGAAGGGAATCGAACCCTCGTCTTAAGCTTGGAAGGCTTCAGCTCTACCATTGAGCTACACCCGCAACACCTGCCGCCAGAGGCTCCGGTGGAGGGGGAAGGATTCGAACCTTCGTACTCAAAGAGGGCAGATTTACAGTCTGCTGCCATTAACCACTCGGCCACCCCTCCAGACAGAAACGCGGGATTATCCAGAGCGCCCTCGTAATTGTCAAGCAATCCTTGCGAACGGCGATGCGCGCCGCACGACACGGGGACATTTCGGATTGAACCGCGATTTTGCCGCGTCATTGCGCGGGCGTGGCGGTAAACGCGCGGATGAATCTGGCTACGGTCCTTCGATCAGGCGCGCTTTTTGTTCTTGGGGCGCGCTGCGCCTGGCGGTGATCTCCAGGGTGGCGGCGCTGGGCGGCACGATATTGTCGCGTTCCTGACGGGCGTAGCGGGCGCGCAGGGCGGCGATGTTGCGGTCGATATCTTCTGCCGACAAGCCTCTGGCGATCAGGTGTCGCCGCGCTTTCAAGAGCATGTCCAGATCGGCGGGCGCGGCCTCCGAACGAGTATCGCGTCCCCAGTTTTCTTTCGGCTGATTGGCGGCGGCGACAAAGGCTTCCGGATCGCCAAGACGCCGCGCAATGGCAAGCTGATTGTAACGCATCGCCCATTCCATCGCCCCGTCGCCCCGATCGTTGCGCACCTTCGGGTTGGCGCCGCGCTCGATCAGCAGACGGGCGACCTCCTGTTTGCCGTCATAAATCGCCATCATCAGGGGGGTCGCGCCGCCGGGACTGCGCGCGTCAATATCCGCGCCCTGTTCCAGCAGCTTCGCAACCAAATCCGGATGTCCGGAAAACGCGGCGTAATGCAGCGCCGACCACTGCCCCGGCGGACGGCTGAGCGTCGCGCCGTGCGCCAGCAACCAGTCTATCGCCACGCGCTGATTCTTCCATACCGCCAGCAACAACGCCTGTTCGCCGGCGCTGTTTTCCAGATTCACATTCGCGCCGTAGCGATAAAACAGTTCCAGCATGGGCAGATTCCCCTCCCATGCGGCGATCATCAGCCCGCTGCCCAGGCGATCCGCCTGATAATCCGGCGACAAGCCCTGATCCAGCCAGTCTTTCGCCTGCTTCAAATCGCCCAGTTCCACGGTAACGCCAAAATGAACCGGCGCGGGAGGCGTAAAATCCGCCGCAGACGCAGCAAAGACCAGCAGCGTCGCTGTCAGGAAAAAACATCTGGAAAATTTTTTATGCCGCTTCATCAACGCCTCCTTGTCATCGCTTGTAAAGCCGGATTTTCGCATGAACGCGCGTAGCGCAAACAGTATTCCCTTGATGCTGGCGCTCTCCTGCTCCCTTGCCCTGCATGTCGCGCTGTTGATCGGGACAACGCACTGGGAGGTGAAAAAACCTGCCCCACCGCCGCCAACGCCGGACGCGCTGCTGGCGCGTCTCACTGAAGCCGCGCTGCCGCCACAACCGGAACTGGCGCTGCCCGCTGAAGCGGCATCGCCGCCCGTATCCCGCAAAAAAGCCAAACCGCCGCCGGACGCGCCCACCGATTCCCCGCTCGCAACCTTGACCGCTTCGGCGCGTCAACAATTGAACCGTCTGGATTTTTATCCATTGGAAGCCATACAAAACGGCTGGCAGGGCGAGGCCTGGGTGCGGATTTTTCTCGACGAAAACGGCAACGTCATCGCCGCTCGCCTCGAAGCCAGCAGCGGCTACCCCCTCCTCGACGCCGCCGCCGTAAACGCCGCCCGCAGTCTCAAAAGCCTCTCCCACAATGGCCTGGATTCCGCCCTCCTCCCCGTGCGCTTCAAACTGGAATAGCGTCCTTGCGCGTCCTACGGACGGTGAGGACCTCAGGCGTAAGCGGAAAAGCGGGATTGTTCGTTGCTGTCGCCGAACACGTCCTGATAGGCGCGGGCGGCGGTTTGGGCGGGGGCGTAAGGGGGAGTTTCGGTTTGGGCGTTGGCGCGTTCGTCCTGCCGGTTTTGGGCGATTTCCTGTTGGGCGCGGATTTCCATTTGCGTGGCGGCGGCGGCGACGCTGCGATCCTGCGGCGAGGGATCGGCGGGCGCCAGCGCGGCGGCGCGGATGCGGCGGGCGCGCATCACCGTTTCTTCCGGCGTACGTCCCTCGGAGGTGTCGATGCCGACTTCGCCCGCTACCGCATAGCGTTGACCGTCCGGCCCCTGTTGATATTCGTAACGCGCGCCGGAAGTGACCAACTCGCCGCCCGCCGCCATATGCGCCATTTCATGCTGGCGCACCTTGCGATCAATGGCGGCAAGCTCGGTGACTTCGCGTTGTTCTTCCTCGGAAAGCGCCTCGCCGTTGGGTTTTTTGGCGGCATTCGACGCATCCTCTGGCTGCTTTTCTTCCGTGCGTCCCGTCCACTCTGCCGATCCAGCCTGTTCGACCCGTTCAGGCTGCGCCGTCGTTGGGGGCTGCCCGTTTTGCCCCGTCCCCGCAATTTCTCCTGTTCGCCCCGTTTCCTGCCGCGCTACCGTGTTTTCACTGCCCGCTGGCGCGCGTTCCTGCCCGCCGCCCTGCGTGTAGGGCGGGGTAAAGGCATAGGGGGAGAGGGAAGAGATGGCGGAAAGCATGGCGGCGCGGCGAATCGTTTGCAATGAAGGCGGTCTTTGATTTTAGGCAAATCCCGCAGAATTCAAAGGGTTTGTAACAACTCGCGCGCGTGTTGCCGGGTGGTGGCGGTGATTTCCACACCGCCCAACATGCGGGCGATTTCTTCCACGCGGCTTTCGGCGGTCAGGACGGCGATGCGGCTTTCGATGACGCCGGCGTCGGCAGTTTTACTGACTTGCCAGTGCCAGTCGGCGCGGGCGGCGACCTGGGGCAGATGGGTGACGCACAGCACCTGGCGCGTCTCGCCCAGTTGGCGCAGCAGCCGCCCGACAATTTCCGCGACGCCGCCGCCGATGCCGACATCAACTTCATCAAAAATCAGCGTCGGCACTGCCGCCGTTTGCGAAGCGACCACCTGCAAGGCCAGACTGATACGTGAAAGCTCACCGCCGGAGGCCACTTTGGACAAGGGACGCGCTTCGTTGTCCGCCAGACCGGAAACGCGGAATTCCACCTGTTCCGCGCCGTTTGCCGAACCCTCCGCGCCCTCGCGCAAAGGCGGCAAGGCCACCGTGAAACGTCCGGAAGCCAATGCCAATTGCCGCATTTCCTGACTGACCGCCGCGCCCAGCGCAGCGGCGGTTTGTTCGCGTCCGGCGGTCAGCCGCGCCGCCAGCGTGGCGTAAGTTTTACGCGCGACCTCCGTTTCGGCGCTCAGGATTTTCATGTCGGCGACGCGCTCCAGTTCGGTGAAACGCTGGCGCAGACGCACCAGACATTCCGGTAACTCCGGGACTTCCACGCGATGTTTGCGGGCGAGATTGAGGATGGCGTCCTGCCGCGCCTCGATTTCCTTGAGGCGTTCCGGCTCCAGTTCCACCTTGTCAGCGTAGCGGCGCATCAGGGAAATGACCTCGGAAATTTCCGCCTGCGCGGAAGCCAGCGCGTCAACGCCTTCGGCAAGCGTCGCATCCACTGCCGCCATGTCGCCCAGACGGTTGCGCACGCTCGCCAGCAGACTTTCACACGCGCCTTCGCCTTCGGTCAGCGCGGCGAGGATATGATGCGCGCCTTCGATCAGGCTGGCGGCGTGGGCCAGCCGCCGCTGTTCGGCTTCCAGTTCCGGCCATTCCCCGGCGCGAAGATCGAGTTCCGCCAGTTCGCGGATTTGCCAGGCGAGCATGTCGCGTTCCTGCGAACTGGCGGCGCTGCCCGCAGCCGCCGCCGCCAGCGTCCTGATCAGATGTTGGCGCGCTTTCCAGGCGACGGCGACTTCCTGCGCCAGCGCGGTCAGTTGTCCGTGGCTATCCAGCAATGCCCGTTGCGCTTCGGCGCGCAGCAGGGATTGATGCGCGTGTTGACCGTGGATGTCGACCAGAAACTCGCCTACGGCGCGCAATTGCTGCACACTGGCGGGACTGCCGTTGATGTAGGCGCGCGAACGTCCGCCCGCTTCCACCACGCGGCGCAGGAGGAGTTCCTCCTCGTCGGCGAAATCCTGTTCGGCAAGCCAGGCGCGGACTTTGGGCAGACGCGCGAGATCGAAGACGGCGGCGACTTCCGCTTTTTCCTTGCCGCTGCGGACAACGCCGGGATCGGCGCGTTCGCCCAGCGTCAATGTCAGCGCGTCAATCAAAATAGATTTACCCGCGCCGGTCTCGCCGGTGAGCGCGCCGAAGCCGCTGGAAAATTCCAGTTCCAGACGGTCGACAATGACAAAATCGCGGACGGAGAGACGCTGCAACATGGGTTTGAATCAGGAATCCGTCTTTTTGTGGCAGCTGGCGCTTTCTTCGTCCGTGGGGCGTTCGCCCCAATGGAGCTTCTGGCGCAGCATGGAAAAATAGCTGTAACCCGGCGGATGCAAAAAGCAGATCGAATACTCGGAACGCCGCAGACGAATGGCGTCGCCGCGATTGAGGTTCAACGTCACCTGTCCATCGAAGTGCGCGCGCGCGTCGTCGGCGTGGGTGACGATAATCTCGATTTCCACATGGTCATCGACCAGCACCGGACGATTGGTCAGCGCGTGCGGGCAGAGCGGAACCAGCGCGATGCCGGTCAGCGCCGGATGCAGAATCGGGCCATTGGCGGAAAGCGCGTAGGCGGTGGAGCCGGTCGGCGTCGACACGATCAGGCCGTCGGCGCGTTGCTTGTAGATGAATTCGCCGTCAATGAACAGCTCGCACTCGATCATGCGCCCCGTCGCGCCCTTGTCGATGACAATATCGTTCAAGGCCAGATTGCTGGCGATTTCACGGTGCGAGCGGATGATTTCGGCGTCCAGCAACATGCGCGATTCCGGCTGAAACTGTCCGTCCAGCAGCGCGTCCATTGCCGACAGCATGTCATGGCGGGCAATGTCGGTCATGAAGCCCAAGCGTCCCTGATTAACGCCGACCAGCGGCACGTTGTAGCGCGCCAGTCGCCGCGCCGCGTTCAGCATGGTGCCGTCGCCGCCGACCACAATCGCCATGTCGGCGTGCGCGCCGATGTCCATGAAGCCGCACACCATCCAGCGGGAGAGTTCGTTGGGACGCCCCATATGCTCGGCGGTCTCCCGCTCGATAAACACCGAAACGCCGCGCTCCTGCAAATAGCCCGCCAGCGCAATCAGGGCGTCGCTGACCTTGCGGCTCTGGTATTTGCCGATAATGGCGATGGTGCGCGGCTGGCGCAGGGTATGAATTGGAAAGCTCATGAGGCGCATTTAAGCATAATCGACGGACGGATGACAGAGGAGGATCAGGGCCGGAGCATGAAATTTCGTTGACAATCCGCGAGGGACGGAAACAAAACTGCGGGCGTTCTTTTCGGACTCGCCCGATCCAGGGGCAACGGGACGCGTGGCGCATGATTTGTTCGACAGCGTGACACTGGCCTTGTGCGCAGGGATGACGGGCGCTGGAGACCGGAACGACATTGAAGGTCGGGATCGCGCGGCGGCGTTATAAAATGCTTTCCTTTTTTCCGGATACGTCCATGAACCAGAACGAACAAAAACAGGCCGTCGCGCAGGTCGCCGTGGATTATGTGGCACGTCATTTGCCCAAAGGCGCGATCCTGGGCGTGGGCGCCGGCTCCACCGTCAATTTTTTCATTGACGCGCTCCTTCCCCTGCGCGCGCATCTGGGCGGCGCGGTCGCCAGTTCGGAAGCCACGCGCCAGCGGCTCGAAGCCATCGGCGTCGCCGTCGTCGATCTGAACGCGGTGGATCGTCTGGCGATTTATGTGGATGGCGCGGATGAAATCGACCCGCGGCTTTGCATGATCAAGGGCGGCGGCGGGGCGCTGACGCGGGAAAAAATCGTCGCGGCGGCCAGCGACGTGTTTGTCTGCGTCGTCGATAGCTCCAAACAGGTAGAACGCCTGGGACGCTTTCCGCTGCCCGTTGAGGTCATCCCGATGGCGACCCGCCACGTTGCCCGCCAACTGGTCGCGCTGGGTGGCGAACCCGCTCTGCGCGAGGGGTTTGTCACCGACAACGGCAATCTCATTCTCGACGTGCGCCACCTTGCCATCCATGATCCGGCGGCGCTGGAGACCACCCTCAACCAGATCCCCGGCATCGTTACCTGCGGCCTGTTCGCGCTGAGACCGGCCAACGTACGCATACAAAAGTGAAAACCTGCTTTCGAGCGGCTTGTCTTGCATACGGAAATCGCGCAAAGCCCGACTTCAATACGGTGTAAAAACAACAAAAAACCCCTCCAGTCCGGAAGGGTTTGTCGCGCTCACCCCGAAAACGCAAGGCTTTGCCTGGTGTTTTTGGCGGATCGATCCGGCGCAAAGCCGGTTTTCACTTTGCGCCGCCTGTCATAAATACCCTTCCGCCCCGCCAAGGTAGAAGAATTCCGGGCGGGGAGCGCGGAAGGGAAGGTCGTTTCTCAGGCGTTGCACGAGGTCGGGGTTGGCGATGAAGGGGGCGCCGAAGGCGATGGCGTCGGCTTCTCCAGAAATCAGGATGCGGACGCCCGCTTTCTTGTCAAGCCCCTGATTGGCGATGAGATTGCCGCCGAAAGCCCGTTTCAGTTGCGGCCCCAAAGCCCCCGGCCCCTGCGCTTCGCGGGTGAAGACGAAGGCGACGTTGCGCTGGCCAAGCGCCTGGACGACATGCACGAAAGTGGCGGGAGGAGAACTGTCTCCCATGCCGTGTGAATCGCAGCGCGGGGCAAGATGCACTCCCACGCGCCCTGCGCCCCAGACCGAAATGGCGGCGTCCGTGACTTCCAACAACAGGCGGGCGCGATTTTCGATGGAGCCGCCATAGTCGTCGGTGCGTTGATTGGCGCTGTCTTGCAGGAACTGGTCGATCAGATAGCCGTTGGCGGCGTGAATTTCCACGCCGTCAAACTGGGCAAGCTGGGCGTTGTGCGCGGCGCGGCGGAAGGCTTCGACAATATCGGCGATTTCCGCTGTCTCCAACGCGCGTGGCGTGACATAAGGCTTGGGCGGACGCAACAGGCTGATATTTCCGGGAGCGGCAATGGCGCTGGGCGCAACCGGACGCTCGCCATTCAGATACAGCGGGTCGGAGACGCGCCCCACATGCCAGAGCTGGGCGAAAATCCGCCCGCCCGCCTGATGCACGGCGCGGGTCACCAATTGCCAACCCGCCACCTGTTCCGGCGTCCAGATGCCTGGCACGTCGGGATAACCAATGGCCTGCGGCGAGATCGGCACGCCTTCGGAAATAATCAACCCCGCTTCGGCGCGGAGCCGATAATATTCGGACATCATGGCGTTGGGAATATTTCCCGGAGCGCGGCAGCGGGTCATCGGCGCCATGATGACGCGATTGGGCAGCAACAGATCGCCCAGTTGCAATGGCGCAAAGAGTGAAGGAATGGACATGAAAAAAACTCCTTTACGGATAAGTGGGGTTATGTGTTGGTTTGTGACGTGGAATATCCGGTATCTGCGGAGATTGCGCAAGTCTTTTCCAGTACCAAGGCGGTGACGCTGCCGCGCGCCAGCGCAAGACGCAGCGCATCGCCCGGAAACGTCGCGGCGGCGTCGCGCAACAAATGTCCGTCGGCGCGCGTGACAATGGCGTAGCCACGCGCCAGCACCGCTTGCGGATCAAGCTGGCGCAAACCCTGCCCAAGCTGCGCGAGCTGTTGTTGCTGGCGGCGCAGGAAAAGCACGGTCGCCTGTTGCAAGCGTTGGCGCAGACGGGAAAGCGTTTCGGTTCGGGTATCCAGACGCGGGCGCTGGCGTTCGAGCAGCAGGGCAATCTCGCGCAACACACCCCGTTTTTGCGCCGCGCCCTGTCGCGCGGCGCGTTGCAGACGAAGGACGAGGGCGGAAAGATTTTCGCGGCGCAACGTCAATTGTCGGGCGGGCGAAGGCAGACGGGCGGCAAGATAATCCAGACGTTGCGCCCATCCGCGCAGACGGTTTTCGCCGCCCTGCGTCAGACGGCGGCGCAGGGCGTTCAGGCGTTCCAGCAGATCCTGCCGCGCCGGACAAATCAACTCCGCCGCCGCCGTAGGAGTGGGCGCGCGCAGGTCGGCGGCAAAATCAGCGATGCTGAAATCGGTTTCATGTCCGACGCCGCTGACCACTGGCAGGCGCGAGGCGCGGATGGCGCGGGCAAGGACTTCTTCGTTGAACGCCCACAAATCTTCCATGCCGCCACCGCCGCGACATAGCAGGATGGCGTCGTGGTCGGAGGCTGCAGCGGCGGTCAGCGCCCGTGCGATTTCCCGCCCCGCGCCTTCCCCCTGCACTGGCGTGGGGAAAAGCGTGAGGCGCACATGCGGCGCGCGGCGGGCGAATGTCGCCAGTACGTCCTGCAAGGCAGCGGCCTGCGGGCTGGAAACGATTGCGATGCGGCGGGCGAAGGCGGGTAGCGGACGTTTTTGCCCGGCGGCAAACAGGCCTTCCGCTTCCAATCGCGTCTTCAACTCCAGAAAACGCTCGAACAACGCGCCCTGCCCGTCCAGACGCAGACTTTCCACGGTGAGCTGGTAATCGCCACGCGCTTCGTAGAGCGTCACCAACACCCGCGCCCTGACCTTTTGTCCGTTTTCCGGGCGAAAGCCGACCAACTGCGCCTTGTTGCGCCAAAGTACGCAGCGCGCCTGCGCTTCGGCGTCCTTCAACGTGAAATAGACGTGCCCGGAAGCGGCGCGGGTCAGACTGGAAATTTCGCCCGCTACCCAGAGCAGGGGAAATTGCGCCTCCAACGCGCCGCGCACCGCGCGGTTCAGTTCGCCGACAGAAAAAACCGCCGCCTTCGCAGCGGACGCCGCCAAGTCAAAAAAGGGGGAAATCAAGGGCTTATCCAACATGGGAACGCAGTTTACTCCACAGAAATTCAATGGCCTGTCAAAACGGGTAAATTTTTTTGCTTTCTGCCTATTGACAGCGGATTGATTTTCCAATTCTTTGATTTTATTGAGTTTTATGAAAAGCCTATTTTTGAGGCAACCGTAAGGCAACGCCCGTATCTATGGAATTCTGACGGATTAATGACACGATACCCACAAAGTTATCCACAGTTTTTGTGCATAAGCGTCCCAGGCCGCTGTTTACGCGTAGAGGAAAGAACAGGACGCGCGTCCGGCAAGTTTTGCCGTTGTCAGAGGACAGAAGACAGAAGACGGAAGATAGTCGTATTGTCGGCGCGCGGACGCGCCGCATGAATTGAAATTCTCTCCCACGCGCCCAACCGCCCGTCCACCTGTCGAAGGCGTAGCCGTCGCTGGCTTTACTGTCCTCTGTCCTCCGTCCTCTGTCCTCCGATCATGGCATGGATAGTGCTTTTCTTCGACGGGCAGCGGCGGGTTTGCCGCTGCGATTTGGAGGAATGCAGGCCATGATTGGCGACATCAAGGGCTATCTGGCGGTTTATTCGCAGGCTTTGGATTTGCGCGCGCATCGGCAGCAGGTGTTGGCTTCCAATATTGCCAACGCGGATACGCCGTATTACAAAGCGCGTGATTTTGATTTCCAGGCGGCGTTCGCCGACGCGATGGGGCGGCAGGCGGCGGGCGGGCATTTGACGCTGGCGCGTACGCATGGCGGGCATCTGCCGCTGGCGTCTGGCGCGCCGGAAGGCGTGAATCTGCAATATCGCACGGAACACCAGTCGGCGGTCGATGGCAACACGGTGGATATGGATGTGGAGCGCGCGCAAATTGCGGATAACGCGCTGCAATACCAGATGTTGACCCAGTTCGTGACCCACAAGCTGCAAGGCATGAGAACCGCCATCAGCAGCAATCAAGGCTAAGGCGAAAAATCATCATGAGTCTTTTCAATGTTTTCCAGGTCGCCAGCAGCGCCATGTCGGCGCAGTCCTTGCGGCTCAACACGGTGGCTTCCAATCTGGCGAATGTGGACAGCGCGGTTTCCGCCAATGGTCAGCCTTATCGCGCCAAGGAAGTGGTGTTTCAGGCAACGCCGATGGGCAACGCGGGCGAGGCGTCGCAAGGGGTGCGGGTAACGGGCATCGTGGAATCCGCCGCGCCGCCGCGCATGACCTACGACCCCGGCAATCCGCTGGCGGACGCGAACGGTTATGTCGCCATGTCCAATGTCGACGCGGTGGAAGAAATGGTCAACATGATTTCCGCTTCGCGCTCTTATCAAACCAATGTCGAAGTCATGAATACCGCCAAGCAGATGCTCATACGCACCCTGCAAATCGGCAACCAATGATTGAGGGAGTAGAAAAATGACCATCAATAACGACATCATCGATGCGGTCAATGCCAGTTCGTCGGGTTACGGCGCGGCGGCGGCCAAGGCGGCGAGCGCGGCGGAGGAAATGAGCGAGCGTTTCATGACCCTCTTTCTGGCGCAGTTGCGCAATCAGGATCCGCTGAATCCGATGGAAAACGCGGAAATGACGTCGCAACTGGCGCAGATGAACATGGTTTCCGGTCTGGAGCAACTGAACGCCACCATGAACGTCCTGCTCGGCAGCTATGGCGAGGCGCTTTCCCTGCAAGCGGCAAACCTGATCGGCAAAAATGTCCTCGTCCCCGGCGATCAACTGGCATTGACGGAAGAGGGCAGCCTGTTCGGACTGGATTTGCAGACGGCGGCGGACAAGGTGGAAATCCTCATCATGGATGCCAATGGCGTAGAGATTGCGCGGCAAAATCTGGGGCAATTGAATGCCGGTTCGCAAGCCTTTTACTGGGATGGCACGGACAACAACGGTGATACCGCGACGCCCGGCGTTTATCGTTTTTCCGTCCTCGCTTCCCTGAACGGGGAGTCGGTTGGCGCGAACGCCATGCAGGTTGGCACGGTCTCTGCATTGATACGCGGCAACAACGGCTTTGTCATTGAAGTCGCTGGCGTCGGCAATGTCACGCTGGATAACGTCAAACAGGTATTTTGAAAACAGATTCATCAGGAGAACATCATGGCATTCCAACAAGGTTTGAGTGGGCTGAACGTCTATTCCAAGGGGCTGGACGTGGTCAGCCACAATATCGCCAACGCCAGTACGGTCGGCTTCAAAGCCTCGTCGGCGCATTTTGCCGATGTCTATGCCGGGGCGCTGAATGGCGCGGCGAATTCGCAGATCGGCATTGGCGTCAGTCTGATGGCGGTACAGCAGCAATTTACCCAAGGCAACGCGACCATCACCAGCAACGGCATGGACATGATGATCAATGGCAACGGCTTTTTCCGCTTCCAGAAAAGCCCCGGCGACCTGACGCCCTATTACAGCCGCAACGGGCAATTCCATCTGGACAAGGATGGCTATATCGTCAATTCCAATGGCTGCTTTTTGACCGGCTACAACTCGCCCGACGGCACGACCATCGATACGGCTTCCATCGTGCCGCTCACCGTCGGAACCGGCGCGATTCCGCCCCAGCAGACCGGCTGGTCTACGCTGGTCGACCAGACCAAGGGCGGGTTGGCGATGGGCGTGAATCTGGACGCGCGCGATCAACGCGCGGTAAGCGTAACGGACCCGGACTGGGAATCCCTTACCCCCTGGGCCTGGAATAACACCTTTCAGACGAGCATGTTCAACTATTCCAGTCCGGCGGCGATCTACGATCAGGCCGGAACCATGCACACCCTGACCAATTATTACGTGCGTCAGGGCGACTCCGGCGTAGCGGCGCGCACCTGGGATGTGTATACCGTCGTCGACAACAAATATCTGGTTTCCAACACGCCCAATACCCTGGTCTTCAACGCGGATGGCACCCTGAGCACCACCAATGCCCGCTTTGAACTGGACATGTCCGCCACCATCATGCAGGACGGCACGATTTGGGATTTGACCGCCGACACGCCGGTAGCGCCCGCTACGGGCGCATACAACTGGTTCAAGGATACGACGCCGGGGGGAGCCGCTTTCTACCTCGACCTGAGCGAAACCACGCAATTCGGGATGCCGAACAATGTCGATGCCGTCAAGCAGGATGGCTACATCGCCGGATCGATGACCAATCTTTCCGTTTCGCAGGAAGGCTATGTGATGGCGAGCTACAGCAACGGTCAGAACAAGATGATGGGACAGGTCATCCTCGCTGAATTCGCCAATCCGAACGGTCTGCAAAGCACCGGCAGCAACATGTGGATCGAGACCTACACCTCCGGTCAGGCCACCATCGGCATCCCCGGCGGCGGTACGCGCGGCATCATCCAGTCCGGCTCGGTCGAGGATTCCAATACCGACTTGACGCAGGAACTGGTGAACATGATCGTCATGCAGAGAAACTACCAGGCCAACGCCCAGACCATCCGCACCCAGGATCAAATCCTGCAAACGCTGGTGAACCTGCGTTGATCGATAAAGGCCGGTACATGCGCTCAAGATTCCTTCCGTCCCCGCAAGCATTCTCCTCCCTTCCCCTTCAAGGGAAGAGGGAACATGAATGCAGGAGTCGCGCATGGATCGCCTGATCTACACCGCCATGACCGGCGCCAAGCATGTGTTCATGCAGCAGGCGGGAGTCGCCAACAATCTCGCCAATGTCAGCACCATCGGTTTCAAGGCGCAGATGCACCGTTTCGAGGCCGTGCCGGTGCTTTCCGAAGCCCTGCCCAGCCGCGCCTTTGTGGTCGATGCTTCCATACAGGACATCTTCGACGAAGGCCCGATCCTGCGTACCGACAACCCGCTCGACATCGCCATCGACGGCCCCGGCTGGCTGGCGATACAGGACAGAAGCGGCGAAGAAGCCTACACCCGCGCCGGAGCGCTGGAAATCAATGTAAACGGCGTACTACAGACCAAAAGCGGCTACATTCTGCAAGGCGACGGCGGTCCCATCACCATCCCGCCCGACAACCACATCGCCATCGGCAGCGACGGCACAGTTTCCGTCATCCCCGCCTTCGGCAATCCCAACGTGGTCAATGTAGTCGGACGCTTGAAACTCGTCAATCCGCCGGAGACCGACCTTGCGCGCGGCAACGACGGCCTGTTCCGTTTGAAGGACGGCGGCCTCCCGCCGATGGACGAAACGGTGCGTGTCGCCTCCGGCAATCTCGAAGGCAGCAACGTAAACGCGGCGGAAACGATGGTGCAACTCATCAGTCTTTCGCGCCAGTTTGAAATGCAGATCAAACTCCTGCAAAGCGCTGACCGCAACGCGCAAGCCGCCGACAAACTCTTGAGCATCACCAGCTAACACCGCGCATAAAAAAGGAAAAACATCATGATTCGCTCACTCTGGATCGCCCGTACCGGCCTTGACGCCCAACAGACCAACATCGACGTCATCGCCAACAATCTCGCCAATGTCAGCACCGGCGGCTTCAAGAAATCCCGCGCCGTCTTTGAAGACCTGCTCTATCAGGTCATCCGTCAGCCCGGTGCGCAATCGACGCAGCAGACGCAGATTTCCAACGGCCTGCAACTGGGCACGGGCGTACAACCGGTCTCCACCGCCCGCATCTTCACCCAGGGCAACCCGCAATTCACCCAGAATTCACTCGATGTCGCCATCAACGGGCACGGCTTCCTGCAAATCCTGCTGCCCGACGGCACTACCGCCTACACCCGCAACGGTTCTTTCCAGAAGGACAATCAGGGCAATATCGTCACCGCCGACGGCTATCCGCTACAACCGAACATCAATATCCCGGAAAACGCGCTGGCGCTAAGCATCGGCAAGGATGGCGTCGTCACCGTCACCCAGGCGGGCAACGTGCAGCCGGTGCAAATCGGCGCGATTCAACTCGCCACCTTCATCAACCCCGGCGGCCTCCTGTCCATGGGCAGCAACTTCTTTCTGGAAACCGGCTCTTCCGGCGCGCCCACCCCCAACACCCCCGGTCAAAACGGCGCGGGCACGCTGGAACAAAACTACATCGAAAGCTCCAACGTCGACGTCGCCGAAGAACTGGTCAGCATGATCGAAGCCCAACGCGCCTACGAACTCAACTCCAAGGTCGTCTCCACCTCCGACCAAATGCTGGCCCGACTGACCCAAATGTAAGCCCTTGCGGGCGGCGATGCGCGCCTTCGGCGCGGAGGCGTTTCCGGCGGAACCGTGATCCGCCGCGCCGTTGCGCGGGCATGAGGATAAATTCTGGATAGCCGTCATTCCCGCTTTGAGGACGACCGGGGAGAGGGCCAATGGGGCGTTGAAAAGCTGGGTTTCCACTTGTCAGGGAATGACGAATTTGGGTTTGTTCAGGATGTCGTCAGCGGAACTCGAACAGTTCGCGGTGGTAGCGGCGCGTATCCAGTCCGGCGGCTTGCAGGGTTTTGCCCAGCGCCTTGCCCCAGCCGACCGGGCCGCAGAACCAGACGCTGGCGTTATCTCGCAGGCATTCGCTGATGGCGCGCATGGGTTGCTGACCTTCGCTTTGCGTATGGCGGCGATGCAACCGCACCCCCGCCGCCCGACAGAGGCTTTCGAGTTGCGCCGGACAATGACTGGCGTCCGGAATGCTGTAGAAAAAGTCGATGTTTTTTTCCGCGCCCTCACTGTTCTTCGCCAATGCCTCCAGACGTGCGAGGAAGGGTGTGACGCCGATGCCGCCCGCAACCCAGATTTGCGGCGCTGCTGTATCCGCCGCCTTGTCCGCGTCGAAGGTGAACGCGCCGTAAGGGCCTTCGAGCCAGATGTTCTGGCCTGTCGTCAGCGCATCCGCCAGCGCGCGGGTGTAATCGCCCAGCGGCTTGACCGCCAGGGTCAGGCTTTTTGCCGCGCCGTTCCAGTCGGTCGCGATGGTAAAAGGATGCGCGCCTTCCTGTGGGTCAAAAGTCGCCAGCAGGAATTGTCCGGCCTGGTGTCCCGGCCAGACCGCTGCTGTGTGGCATTCAATTGCCAGTACGCCGTTTTCCGTCTGCCGCCAGTTGTCGACCGTCGCCGGATAGCGTTGTTGTCGTCCAATGCGTCCGGCAAGCGCGTAGATCGCCGCCGCGCCGCCAACCAAGGCAAACAGGGCGACCATCCAGCCGACGGGCTGCGCCCACAATTCACGCGGCAGCAGCATCAGGCCGTGATAGACGCCGACCAGAAAAATGAGGCTCATGAGCTTGTGCGTGAAGCGAAAACGTCCGTAGGCAAAGCGTTTGATCAGGGCAAGGATGACCAGCGCCAGCATCAAATAGGCGATCCATTCGCCCGTGCCTTGCGCGAGTTCCATCCAGACGCTTTTGTCGCCGCCGCCGCGCCGTACCGGCATTGCCAGCCAGCCGGAACGCGCCATGCTTTTCGGCAACAGTTCCATCATCCAGTGCGCGAACACCAGAATTCCCGCGCCAATGCCCAGCCATTTATGCAGACGGTAGAGCTTGTCCAGTCCGCCCAGACGGGATTCCAGCCAGGGCAGCCGCAGGGAAAGCAGCATGGCGCCGCTCATCCAGGCAAAGGCGAAAATGCCGCTCACCACCACCAGCGTTCGCCGCCATTCCCAGAAACCGGGCGTTTTGTCGAGCAATTCCGGCAGGACAGAAAACCCCCAGAGCGTCAGCAACGTGAGACTGGGCGCGACAAGCCAGAATTTGAGACGCTGCAACATGATGATGACTCCTCACAAAAAAACGGGCACAGTCTATGCGGACAAAACCGCAACCGTTGTAGATAAATGTTTCAACAGGTTACGGGGTTCAGGGAGCAGGGGTTTTGCCGGGCGCGCCGGCTTTCGGCACACGCAAGCCGTGCTGCGGCCCCGCCTCTGAACAGGACGCGGAAAACCTGTTGTGACAAACGACAATGGTTTGGCGGTTCTGGTTCTGTTAGAATCTCCACCTTTCATTCGTGGTTTTGCATGACCATGACCGCTCAGATTATCGATGGTAAAACGCTGGCGCAGACCTTGCGCGCCGGGTTCAAGGAACGGGTTGCCGCTTTAACTGCGC
>JAIRZG010000063.1 GCA_031267345.1 Zoogloeaceae bacterium | reverse complement strand
TTCCTCGACAGCACCGTGGTAATCGCCGCCGTCAGCGTCGTCTTGCCGTGATCAACGTGGCCTATCGTCCCTACGTTTACGTGCGGCTTGTTGCGCGAAAACTTCTCTTTTGCCATTTTGCGTTACTCCTTTTTCAGCTTACTTCTTGTTGATGACAGCCTCGGCGACGTTTCTGGGCGCTTCCGAGTAATGCTTGAATTCCATTGAATAGGTGGCGCGTCCTTGCGACAGCGAGCGCAGGGAGGTGGCGTAGCCGAACATTTCCGACAACGGTACTTCGGCGCGCACGGCCTTGATGCCGCCGGGCAAATCTTCCATGCCCTGCACCATGCCACGCCGCGAGGAAAGGTCGCCCATGACGTTGCCCATGTAATCTTCCGGCGTTTCCACTTCCACCGCCATCATGGGTTCCAGAAGCGTCGGCTGCGCTTTTCGCATCCCTTCCTTGAAGGCTTGCGAAGCCGCCATGCGGAAGGCGTTTTCGTTGGAATCCACATCGTGATAGGAACCGTCGAACAGGGTGAATTTTATATCCACCACCGGAAAGCCCGCCAACACGCCGCTGGTGATGGCGTCCTGCAAGCCCTTGTCGACCGCCGGGATGTACTCGCGCGGCACCACGCCGCCCTTGATGGCATCCACGAAGGTATAGCCCGCGCCGGGTTCGTTGGGTTCGAGCTTGATCCAGACATGACCATACTGACCGCGACCACCGGACTGCTTGACAAACTTGCCTTCCTGTTCGACCATTTTCTTGATGCACTCGCGGTAGGCCACCTGCGGCGCGCCGACGTTGGCTTCCACGTTGAATTCACGCTTCATGCGATCGACGATGATGTCCAGGTGCAACTCGCCCATGCCGGAGATGATGGTCTGACCGGATTCTTCATCGGTGCGCACGCGGAAAGACGGGTCTTCCGCCGCCAAACGCCCCAGGGCGATGCCCATTTTTTCCTGATCGGCCTTGGTCTTGGGTTCGACAGCGACGTGAATCACCGGCTCCGGGAAGATCATGCGCTCAAGTATGATGGAAGAATCAGGGTCGCACAGGGTGTCGCCAGTGGTGACTTCCTTCAGGCCGATACAGGCGGCGATGTCGCCCGCCAGCACTTCCTTGATTTCGGCGCGATCATTAGCGTGCATCTGCACGATACGACCGATGCGTTCCTTTTTTTGCTTCACGGAGTTGTACACCGTGGAGCCGGATTGCAACACACCGGAATAGACGCGGATAAAGGTCAACTGACCAACGAAGGGATCGGTCGCCAGCTTGAAGGCCAGCGCCGAAAATTTTTCGCTGTCTTCGGCCTTGCGCGAGGCGGGCTGGTCGCGATCATCAATACCGGCGACGGGGGGAATATCATCCGGCGAAGGCAGGAGCTCGACCACCGCGTCCAACATGCGCTGTACACCCTTGTTCTTGAAGGCGCTGCCGCAAAGCACGGGCTGGATTTCGCAGGCGATGGTGCGGATACGCAGCCCCTGCCGAATCCTGTCTTCGGCGAGATCGCCGTTTTCCAGATATTCGTTCATCAATTCTTCGGAGGCCTCCGCCGCTGCTTCGATCATCTGTTCGCGCCAGGTTTTGGCGTCTTCGACGAGATTGGCGGGAATGTCCTGATAATCGAATTTCATGCCCTGCGAGGCTTCGTCCCAAATGATGGCTTTCATCTTGATGAGATCGACCACGCCGACAAAGGCGTCTTCCGCGCCGATGGGGATGACGACAGGAACCGGATTGGCCTTCAGGCGGGTTTTCATCTGCTCGACCACCTTGAAGAAGTTGGCGCCGGAGCGATCCATCTTGTTTACAAAGGCCAGACGCGGCACCTTGTATTTGGTGGCCTGACGCCACACCGTTTCCGACTGCGGTTGTACGCCGCCGACCGCGCAATACACCATGCAGGCGCCATCAAGCACCCGCATGGAGCGTTCCACCTCGATGGTGAAATCCACGTGTCCCGGCGTGTCGATGATGTTGAAGCGGTGTTCGGGAAAATTGTTGTCCATGCCCTTCCAGAAGCAGGTGGTGGCGGCGGAAGTAATGGTGATGCCGCGCTCCTGTTCCTGCTCCATCCAGTCCATGGTCGCCGCGCCATCATGCACCTCGCCAATCTTGTGATTGACGCCGGTGTAAAAAAGGATGCGTTCGGTCGTTGTTGTCTTGCCCGCGTCAATGTGGGCGGAAATGCCGATATTCCGGTAACGCTCAATGGGTGTTTTACGTGCCACGATTCAGCCCCCCCTTCAGAAGCGGAAATGGGAGAAAGCCTTGTTGGCCTCCGCCATACGGTGAACTTCGTCGCGCTTCTTGACCGCGCCGCCGCGATTTTCAGAGGCTTCCAGCATTTCAGCCGCCAGACGCAGACCCATGGTTTTTTCAGAACGCTTGCGCGCCGCTTCGCGCAGCCAGCGCATCGCCAACGCCATGCGTCGCGCCGGCCGCACTTCCACCGGCACCTGATAATTCGCGCCGCCGACGCGGCGGGATTTCACTTCCACCAGCGGCTTCACATTGCCGATGGCGGAGATGAACACTTCCAGCGGGTCTTTGCCGCTCTTGGTGGAAATCTGGTCAAACGCGCCATAAACGATGCGTTCCGCGACCGACTTCTTGCCGCTTTGCATGATGGCGTTGATGAACTTGGAGACATCCTGGCTGCCGAACTTGGGATCAGGCAGGATGTCGCGCTTGGGGACTTCACGACGACGAGGCATAACATTCTCTCTTTACGATTCAGTCGAGGCTGTGCGAAACCGTTTCGCATAAAACCTCAAGCCGCCCGACAGTCCGGGGACAATCCGCAGGACAGGGGCGGCCACTTACTCAAGGCCGATGGGAAATCAGGCAGCCTTGGGACGCTTGGCCCCGTATTTGGAACGGGACTGTTTGCGATCCTTGACGCCCTGGGTATCCAGGGAGCCACGCACGGTGTGGTAACGCACACCCGGCAAATCCTTGACCCGACCGCCGCGAATCAGCACCACGGAGTGCTCCTGTAAATTGTGGCCTTCGCCGCCAATGTAGGAGATGACTTCGTAGCCGTTGGTGAGCCGCACCTTGCAGACTTTACGCAGCGCGGAATTCGGCTTCTTGGGCGTGGTGGTATAGACGCGGGTGCAGACGCCGCGCTTTTGCGGGCACTTTTCCAGCGCCGGAACCTTGTTCTTGACAACTTCGGCCTCGCGCGACTTGCGCACGAGCTGGTTAATGGTTGGCATACAAATAAATCCTCTGGCGGCGCATCCCGCCCAAACGCGCCGGAACACGCAGGTTCCAGCCATTTTGTTATACAAAGCAGAGACCCTGATTAGCCCCTGCCGGAAAAAGGCCAGTAATTCTACGGGTTGACAAGCCGGGTGTCAAGAATATGTATCGGGCCAGTACCTGTTGCGCTCCTGATGATCAGGCATCAGCGCAACGGGTAGGCGCAATAAGCCACGCTCCTACTGATCCCTGATCGCCCGGTGTCTGACCAGTACGCGCGCGGTCAGGTGTTGGCATTGCTGGCCCAGCCATTCCGCCAGATAGACCGAACGGTGTTGACCGCCGGTGCAGCCGATGGCGATGGTCAGGCTGGCGCGGTTATCCTGACGGTAGGCAGGCAACCAGTCGCAAATGAAACGGTGCAGGTCGGCGCGCATTTTCAGCACCGATGCTTCGGCTTCCAGAAATTCGATCACGGGCGCATCCAGACCCGTCAGGGCGCGCAGGGTAGGTTCGTAATAAGGATTGGGCAGACAACGCGCGTCAAACACCAGATCGGCGTCCTGCGGCAGACCGTGTTTGAAGCCGAAGGATTGAATGAGCAGGGTCAGCCCTTCCTGCACTGGC
>JAIRZG010000011.1 GCA_031267345.1 Zoogloeaceae bacterium | reverse complement strand
CGTCGATTGTCCGCAGGACAACCCCCGCAGGGGGCAAGCGTGGGCGGTTTTTTGCCCGCGCGCAGTCCAGCCCGCGTCAGCATGGGAGGGGCGCTTTTTTGGTTTTGGTTTGTTTTTGGGATTCCAAAGGGGGGACTCCTTTGGTCGCTCGGAGAGCGAAAGCGAAAGAGGGCAGAACCCCGTAGTCCCTGTAGGGGATGAGCGCGAATGTGCGAAGGGTGGCGGCACTCGGTCGGCGCTTGTGCCGATTCGCCCGGATTTTGATTTTTTTGGAGATTGATAATGTGATTCTGATAGAATTTTCCTATCGGTTTGGCCGTTCTGAAGGACGCGGCAAGCGGCGCATGAGCGCCCCGCGCGAAGGCGCGGCGTAGCCGCGCCTAAATTTATATATGGGACACATTGGAAACGGTGATGGAAGAGGGGCAGGAAGATTTGAGGGTTTTACCAGTAGAATCAAGGGTTTATTGAAAAGATGGTTTTTGATGAGGTAGTTGCCGTTTACCTGTCGGCGAAAAATCAGGTCAAGGGAAAAGCTGAACGCGATAGATTTTGCCTGATGCATCTGACGCCCTTTTTTTCCGGTCGGCCGGTTGAGGACTTGAAACGTGCCGATGTGCGGCGGTACGTTGCGCAACGGCTGGCGCAAGGCGTCAAGCTGGTTACTGTCCATCGGGAACTATGCCTTTTTTGTGCGGCGGTCAATTTTTGCAATGTCGAGCTTAAGCTTGCCCTTCCCAATCCTGCGTCTAGGCTTGGCTTTCCGTGTTCTGAGCATCGGGTGCGGTGGATAACGCAACAGGAAGCCGCAAGGCTGATTCAGGAAGCGGAACGGTACGCCAGCAGGCCGCATCTGGCGGCATTTATCCGTTTGGCGCTGAATACAGGCTGCCGCAAGGGAGAACTGCTCAACCTTGAATGGTCAAGGGTATATCCCGATCATCGGCAATTTTTGCTTGAGGCGCGGCACACCAAAGCCAGACGGCGGCGCACTGTGCCTCTGAATGATGCCGCGCTTGATGCGTTAAGACATATGCAAGCGTGGCAACAGGGGCGCGGTCTGATTTCGCCCTGGGTGTTTGGTTATGATGAAGGCAAGCGGATTATGAGCTTCAAAACGGCATGGACAGCGGCCTTGCGCCGTGCCAAGATTGAGAATTTCCGCATTCATGACTTGCGGCATACGTTCGCAAGCTGGCTGGTGATGCAGGGAGAATCAATCTATGTGGTGAAGGATCTTCTTGGTCATGCCAGCGTTACGCAAACAGAGCGATACGCGCATCTTGCGCCAGATCAAGGAAGAGGCGCTGTACAGCGGCTGCCGCTCTTCTGAACCATTGGCGGCGTTTTTGGTGGGTGGTACTGGACTCGAACCAGTGACCCCTGCCGTGTGAAGGCAGTGCTCGTACCAACTGAGCTAACCACCCGCTCCGAAAGGCGCGCATTAAATCATAGTTGCGGGATGCCGTCAAACGCAGGTTTGGCAGGTCTGCGGACGCAGGGTCATCGCGCTTGTCCGCAAGTGGCGCGCTATCCTCTGCTTCGCTCCAACGCGCAGGAAATCATCGTTACCGAACTGCGGCGTCTGCTGGAATTGCCGCTGGATGACCTGTTGGCCATCACCCGCCGCTATCTCTTTGTCGCCATCGACCGCGCCAGTCGCTGGGTTTTCCTGCGGATTTACAATCACCAGAGCGAAACGAACAGTCTGGATTTCCTGAACCATCTGCGGGCAGCTTGTCCTGATTCTTGATCACTGCCGCGCGGGTTCGACGACAATGTTGGGGAATTTTGCGCGCATGTCTTTGGGCAGGGCGGCGATTCTGCCTGCGATCTGGCGGGCGATGTCGCGGTAAAGGCGGGTTGTCGGGTGGTCTGGCGCATCGACGACGAGCGGTTTGCCGCTGTCGCCCGCCGCACGGATGCGCGTATCCAGCGGCAGTTTGCCCAGACAATCGACGCCGAATTCCGCGCGTAGCCGCTCACTGCCGCCGACGCCAAAAATGGCCTCGCCCTGTCCGCAATGCGGGCAGACATAAAAACTCATGTTTTCCACCACGCCCAGAATCCGCACTCCCACCTTTTCAAACATGCGGATGCCACGCCGCACGTCCAGCAGGGCGATGTCCTGTGGCGTCGTCACCATCACCGCGCCCGTGACCGGAACCTGCTGCGCTAGGGAAAGCTGCACATCACCCGTTCCCGGCGGCATATCCACCAGCAGATAATCCAGCGCGTCCCAGTGGGTCTCGTTCAGCAATTGGAAAAGGGCGCGCGTCACCAGCGGGCCGCGCCAGATGATTGGCGCATTTTCTTCCACCAGAAAACCGATGGACATGACCTGCACGCCACAGGCCATGAGCGGACGCATCCACCCTTCCTCCGGTACGGGGCGCTGTCCGGCCAGACCCAGCATCTGCGGCAGCGAAGGGCCATAAATATCCGCGTCCAGCAATCCGGCCCGCGCGCCTTCCGCCGCCAGCGCCAGCGCCAGATTGACCGCCGTGGCGCTTTTGCCCACGCCACCCTTGCCGGAGGCGACCGCGATGATGTTTTTGACCTCCGGCAAACGTTTTACCACCGCGCCCGATTGCGTGGCATGGGCGGCGATTTTGCCCGTCACGCGCGCTTCTACCGCGCTCACCTCTGGCAAGGCGGCAAGGTGGACGCGCACCCGCGCCGCCAGCTCGTCCCGAAGGCCGTTCACCGGATACCCCATTTCGATGTCCAGCCGGACAATACTGCCTTCGATGTGGATATTGCAATGCTGGACGCAGCGCGCCAAGTCTTTGCCGGTCAGGGGATCAATCAGGGATTGCAGGGCTGTCTGTACGGCTTCGGGGGTGAGGGACATGATTTATTGACCGCGTATTTTTTCCAGCAGGGTGGTGGTGGAATTGGAATGCAGAAATGGAATGGCATGGACTTGGCCGCCCCAGCCCAATACTTCTTCCGCGCCGACGATGCGCGCAATCGGCCAGTCGCCGCCCTTGACCAGAATCTCCGGACGACAGGCGAGGATGGGCGACAATGGCGTGTCTTCCTCAAACCAGCCGACCAGGCTGACGCATTCCAGCGCCGCCAGCACCGCCATGCGATCCGCCAGCGGGTTGATCGGGCGATCCGCGCCCTTGCCCTGACGCCTGACCGAAGCGTCCGAATTGACCAGCACCATCAGCGACGCGCCCAGCGCCCGCGCCTGCGCCAGATAACTGACATGCCCCCGATGCAGCACGTCAAAACAGCCATTGGTAAACACCCTTGGGACGGGCAGCGCGGCGGCGCGTTGAGCCAGCGCGTCCAGCGGACAGAGTTTGTATTCAAAGGCGGGCGGAGGAAATGAAATCGGCATGACTTATTCCAGATTCTGCGCCTGTTCGCGCATCTGCTCGATCAGGAGCTTGAGTTCCATCGCGGCTTGAGTGACTTCGGTCAGGGCGGATTTGGCGCTGAGGGTATTGGCTTCGCGGTTCAATTCCTGCATCAGGAAATCCAGACGTTTGCCGACCGCGCCGCCTGTGGCGAAAATGCGTTCCAGTTCGTCCAGATGCGTGACAAGACGGGAAAGCTCTTCATCCACATCGATGCGCGCGGCGAACAGCGCGACTTCTTGCAGGATGCGGCTCCCGTCGATGCTGACGCCGCTGGCGCTGACGGCGTTCTCCAGACGTTGGCGCAGCTTTTCGTTCAGGGCCGTCTGCGCGGCGGGAATCAGGGGAGCGATGCGGGACAAAATGGCGCGCATCTGCTGTCCGCGCTCCAGAATGAGCGCGGCGAGTTTTTCGCCTTCACGCGCGCGCGCGGCGCTGAATTCATCCAGCGTCGCGCGCAACAATTCCTGAATCACGGGTTGAAGCGCGTCCGCATCCACACTTTCGGCACACAATAACGCAGGCCAGCGTAGCACGTCGCCCAACGAAAGCGGACTGACTTCCGGCAGATGCGCGCGCACCAGATCGCGGATGGCGCGGATTTTTTCCAGCGCCGCCGGGTCTACTTCCGCCGCACCCGCCTTTTGCTCCAGCGTAAAGTACAAACGACATTCCACCTTGCCGCGCTTCAGGCGGGCGGTGAGTTGCTCGCGCAGGTCGGGTTCCGCCGCGCGTAGTTCGTCGGCGAGACGAAAATGCAGATCCAAAAAGCGGGAATTGACGCCTTTCAGTTCCATATGCAATTGCCCGCTGGTGAAACGGCGGGTCTGGGCAGCGTAACCGGTCATGCTGTTGATCATGGGCAATCCGTCCTGAAAACGAGAAAAACACGACGGGAAAATTTTCCCTGTCGAACAAACCCCGATGTCCATTACACTTTACAGCCTGAGCGCAAGACCGGACAATAGCGGGAAAAGCGCAATCATACCTGCCATATTGAGAACAATGGGGCAACAAGCCAACGCCGCCTTACCCGGCGGTTTCCAGATTGAGGAGTACACCATAGACCGCCAGCTTTCCCTGGGCGGTTTTTCCATTGTCTATCTGGCGCACGATCAGGCGGGACAGGAAGTGGCGATCAAGGAATATCTGCCCAACAGTCTGGCGTTGCGCGGCGCGGGAGAAGTAAGACCCGCCATCCAGACCGAGCATCAGGGCGCTTTCCGCTACGGCATGAAATGTTTTTTTGAGGAAGGCAAGGCGCTCGCCAGCCTCTCGCATCCCAACGTGGTGCGCGTGATCAACTTTTTCCGCGCCAACGACACCGTGTACATGGTGATGAAATACGAACAGGGACGCACCCTGCAGGAATTCATCCACAAACATCTGGGACATATTTCCGAACGCTTCATTCGCGGAATGTTCGTGCGGATGCTGAACGGATTGCGGGTAGTGCACAGCAGCAAGCTCCTGCACCTCGACATCAAGCCTTCCAACATCTATCTGCGCGTGGACAACACGCCGGTACTGCTGGATTTTGGCGCGGCAAGACAAACGCTGACCTCCGATACGCCTATCCTGAAACCCATGTACACGCCAGGATTCGCCTCGCCCGAGCATTATGGCGAACGCCGGAATCTGGGACCGTGGAGCGATATTTACGGCGTCGGCGCCTCCATGTACGCCTGTCTGTCAGGCGTGACGCCGCAGGCGGCGGACGCTCGCATGGATCGGGATCAGTTGATTCCGGCAATGGCGCGTTGGGAAGGACAGCTTTCGGATCACCTGCTGGAAACGATAGACTGGTGTCTGAATCTCAATCACCTGTACCGTCCGCAGAGCGCCTTCGCCCTGCAAAAAGCCTTGCTGGAAAGCGGCAAGCTCCCCATCAAACCCGCGCGTCCCGCTTCCTGGTTCGCGCGCCTCTTTGCCAGAAAATCATGAGATTTACCATTTATCAGGAAAGTCGGCGCGGCGGACGCAAGAACAACGAAGACCGTCTGGCCTACAGTTATTCGCGCGACGCGCTCCTGCTGGTTATTGCCGATGGCATGGGCGGGCATTATTACGGCGAAGTCGCCGCGCAAATCGCCGTGCAAACCCTGGCCAGCGCCTTCCAGCAGGAAGCCCGCTCCACGCTGGAAGACCCGTTCTGGTTCCTGCAAAAAAACATCGGCAACGCGCACAACGCCATTTCCGCCTACTCCGAAACCCACCGACTCAAGGATTCGCCGCGCACCACCATTGTCGCCTGCGTGATTCAGGACAGCATCGCCTACTGGGCGCACGCGGGCGATTCCCGCCTCTACCTGATCCATCAGGGGCGCGTCGTCGGCCAAACCCGCGATCATTCGCAGGTGCAGATGCTGGTTGATGAAGGCGTGATTTCAAGGGAACAGGCGGAAACTCACCCGGAACGCAACAAGGTTTACAGTTGTCTGGGCGGCTCGCATCCGCCGGAAGTGGAATGCTCGCGCAAGACGCCGCTCCATTCCGGCGATCTGGTGGTGCTGTGCACCGACGGCATCTGGGGCGTCCTGCCGGGCGACATCATGGCGCAAGCCCTGCAACATCCCGATCTGGTGCAGTCCGCCTCGCAGATGATGGACAACGCCGAAGAATGGGGCGGCGCGCAGGGTGACAACCTTTCCCTGATCGCCGTACGTTGGGAAGAAGACTACGAAGAACGCTCGCAAAGCACGGTCTCCACCCTGAGCATGGGGCCGAGCGAATTCACTACCCGCATGGAGGAATTCGGGCGCAATCCCAATCACAAATCTGATCTCACCGACGCCGAAATCGAACGCGCCATCAACGAAATCCGCGCCGCCATTGATAAAGTCAGCTTCAAGAAATAAGGAGTCCTGTATGCGTCCCAGCCAGCGCGCCGCCGATGAATTGCGCCCCGTCACCCTCATCCGCCACTACGCCGCCCACGCCGAAGGTTCGGCGCTGATCGAAATGGGCAACACCCGCATCCTGTGCGCCGCCAGCGTCGAAGAAGGCGTCCCGCCTTTTCTGCGCGACAAGGGACAAGGCTGGGTGACGGCGGAATACGGCATGTTGCCGCGCGCCACACACAGCCGCTCCCCACGTGAAGCCGCCAAGGGCAGGCAAAGCGGGCGCACCCAGGAAATCCAGCGTCTGATAGGCCGTTCTCTGCGCGCCGTCATCGACTGCGCGCAGTTGGGCGAGCGCCAGATTACGCTGGATTGCGACGTGCTTCAGGCCGACGGCGGCACCCGC
>JAIRZG010000247.1 GCA_031267345.1 Zoogloeaceae bacterium | reverse complement strand
TTGTGTGCCGAATGCTTTGACTTCTTATGACATTTCATTTCTCCTTTTGAGTTGCGATGGAAGCTAAAACCTGCCATATTCCTCGTTCGTCACGGGATTCAACCATGTTACGGCATTGCCGTCCTTGTTGTTCGTAATGGCGATATGCACGAATTGACTGTCTGCGGCTGCGCCGTGCCAATGTTCCACCTCTTTCGGAATAACAACCACATCGCCTTTTTGCAACGCCCGCGCGGGTTTTCCGCGTTCCTGATACCAGCCTTTTCCTTCGGTGCAAAGCAGGATTTGTCCTATGGGGTGCGTGTGCCAATGCGTTCTGCCGCCTGCTTCAAAAGTGACTTGTCCGATAGAATAAAGTCCTTCGGTTTCAGCGGGGCTTGCCAATGAATTTAACCAGACGACGCCCGAAAACCATTCCGCAGGGGCGCGATTGCCGCGTGGATAAATGGATTTTTGTCCGCCTTGAACAATTTTTGACAGTTCGTTGATCTGCGTTTCTGTTAATCCCGCATTCTTCCCTATAGTTTTGTGGGCGTTTAATTGCGGCTCAGCGCCATCCAATGCCGACAGCGCCGAAATAGTCGCCAATTCCCGCTCCTGATGCGTGAGAAGTCCCCGTCCGAAAATATCCGCAAACAAATGCTCTTTCAAAAATTCGTCAATGGCGGGAGCAAAGGCGTTTGCGCCGGTCAATTTCGTTTCTTTGCGTCCGCTAAGCGTTTCCAATGTTTTCCTGCCTTTATTATATTTGTTTTTATCGGAAAAATCGGCAGGCTTTTCGCCTGTTTTATCGGAAATGCCTTTTGCCTGGCGTTCTTCCAAAACCGCAATCAACGTATTTATTGCGTTCAGACTGCGTGGAAAACCGGTGTAAGCGTACATCTGAACGAGGACTTCCTTGATCTCGTTGATGCTCATCCCGGCATCCAGACCTTCGTTCAGCGCCCCTTTCAGCTTGTCCAAATCGCCCCTGGCGGTAAAGGCGGCGATGGGAACAATGGCTTGCTGGCGGGCGTTCAATGTCTGCCGGTTCATGCTCTGCGCCTCCGCTTGTCCGATAAATCCAAAAATGACGAAACACAGTCCGGTCAGGAGGGATGCGGGCTTTTGCTGCATGACGATGCCTTTTACGCGAACAGAATGTCGATAGGCTAACCGCATCTGCGGCGCATGGGTAGACACAAAACGCGCTATTTCTTGCCTGATTTGACCATTTTTGCGACTCCGGCATTACAATGCGGTCTGTTTGTTCAGGGAAGAACCCGAAAGCGCGGCAGCATGGACACAAACCAGACCCACTCGCTTCTGAAAGCAAAACTGCTGCAATTGACCAGCGGGACGGGACACTATCCGACCGCCATTCAGGGCTTGAGCCTGTATCGCCAGAATGAAAGCAATCAGACGGTGTGCAGCTTCTATCGGCCCTTTGTCGCGGTGGTATTGCAAGGCTGCAAGCACTCGCTGATCGGCAGCGAAGCCTATCGTTATGGCGAGGGGTATTGTCTGATTAACGGCATCGACATCCCCAGCGTCAATCAGGTGGTGGGCGCGACGGCGGAGGCGCCGTTTCTGTCCGTGAGCCTGGATCTGGATGGCGCGTTGATCCGCCAACTGGCGAGCGAGGTTTTTGGCGCGGAGAAAATGGACGACGCGCCGATGAAGGGCATGGCGGTCGCGCCCACCGACCCGGAAGTAGCGGACGCCTTTTGGCGGTTGATAAAACTTCTGGACAGCCCGACGCAAATGCCTGCGCTGGCGGCGCTGATGATCCGCGAAATTCATTATCGCCTGCTCACCGGAGCGCAGGGCGCGCATTTACGCAGCATCAACACGCAGGGAACGCACAATCACCAGATATTCCGCGCCCTTGCGCGGATGCGCCAGCAGTTCAGGGAGAGCGTGGAAATCGACGGGCTGGCGCATGAGGTCGGCATGGCCGCGTCGACTTTCCGGCGACATTTCAAGACCGTGACCCGCATGAGTCCCTTGCAATACCAGAAACACCTGCGCCTCTACGAAGCCCAACGCCTGATGCTGACGGAAAACATCGACGCCACCCGCGCCAGCTACGCCGTGGGCTACGCCAGCGCCACCCAGTTCAGCCGCGAATACAAACGCCTGTTCGGGAAATCGCCAAAACGCAGCGTCACGCTGTTGCGGCAGACGACAGCGCCGATGAATGGCGCAGCAAGAAATTAGCGACAGGCCTTCAGGCCTGTCGGTCTAACGTGTTTTGGAAGGGGTTTCTCTCCCCTCTCAAAACGGTCGCCTGAAACCCCGCCCTTTAGAGCACATTAACAAATAATTGATTATTATGTATGATGTAGGGGATATGTAGGAGATATACAGGAGGAGAGATGCCAAGGCCATTGTCGAATGATCTAAGATGTTTGGTCCCTCAGAGTGCTGGTGTAATCTATAGTCATCTACGGAGGGATGATTTATGGGACAAGTACTACACGGAAGCGCCCGCACGACAGAGGCCGTGCGTCGAGCGATCC
>JAIRZG010000190.1 GCA_031267345.1 Zoogloeaceae bacterium | reverse complement strand
CGGAATCATGGGTTATTCGTCCAAAAGTGGTGCTTTTGGCCGGGGATATTTGCGGAGGCAAGTCGAGCAAAGCCCGACTTGCCTCCGGGTTAAATGCAACGAAAAACCTTCCCCGACCTTACGGTGTTTCGTTGCTGTTTTACTCAAAAGCCCTTGCATAACCGTCATTCCCGCGCAAGCGGAAATCCAGCTTTTCAACCGCAGATGAATTCCCGCTTGCGCGGGAATGACGAATCCTGAATTTTCTCAGAGTAAACCTTTTCCGTTACGGGCGAAGGGCGGCTTGACGATCTGCGTCGGCAGCCATTTGCCGCGAATCTCCACTTCCGCCTTATCGCCCGCGACCACGCCCGAAGGCAGACGCGCCAGCGCGATGGCGACCCCTAACGTGGGCGAAAAGGAGCCGCTGGTAATCTCGCCTTCGCCTTCTTGCGTGCGAACTTTTTGATGGGCGCGCAACACGCCCTTTTCCAGCAGTTTCAGGCCAAGAAAGGCGTAACGGCGACCCTGGGCGAGCAGCGCGGTTTTGCCGACGAAATCGCGGTCAGAGGCCAGATCGGTGCACCAGGCCAGACCCGCGTCCAGCGGCGAGACCTGTTCATCCATGTCCTGACCATACAGATTCATGCCCGCTTCCAGCCGCAAGGTATCGCGCGCGCCCAGCCCGCAGGGTTTTACGCCCGCCGCCAACAAGGCGTTCCACAGTTTTTCCGTTTGATCGGCGGCAAGCGTAAGCTCAAAACCATCCTCGCCCGTATAGCCCGTGGTGGCGACAAACAGTTCGCCATATGCGGGCGCAAAGCCCTGTACGCCGAAAAAGGGCGGCAGATTTTCCGTGACGCTTTTGATTTCCGGCGCCGCCGCCCAGACTTTCGTGCGCGCGTTCGGCCCCTGCACGGCAATCATTCCGGCTTCCCGCCCGCCTTTCAGGGGCGTCAGGGTCGCGTCCAGCCGCCAGTCTCGCAGCCGCGCCGACATCCACGCCAAATCCTTGTCGGTCGTGCCCGCGTTGATGACGATGCGGTAACGGGTATCGTCAAGACAATAGACGATCAGATCATCCACCACGCCGCCGGATTCGTTCAGCATGGCGCTGTACAGGGCTTTCCCCGGCGCTTTGAGCTTGTCGACGTTATTGGCGATCAGTCGCCGCAAAAAGGCTTTGACATCCGGGCCGACCGCATCCACGGCGCACATGTGCGAGACATCAAACATGCCGGCGTCGCGGCGGACGACATGGTGTTCCTCAATCTGCGAACCATAATTCACAGGCATATCCCAGCCGCCGAAATCCACCATGCGGGCGTGCAGCGCGCGGTGGGCGGCATTTAAAACCGTAGTTTTGAGCATCATCGATCCCGGAAGACGAAAGGCGCGAAGGAAGCGCAAAAGCGCATCCGTTTCACCCCTCTGTCCTCGATACCTGAGAGATTACGACCATCCCTGCGTCTGACAGGAATGACCATTTGCCCCATCGGTGAGCGCCCGAAACGACGCCTGCTCTCCAGAGTTGCGGCAGACGGGTAAAAATTCTGCCGTCCCCATGGTCCTTCTGCCTGAGCGTTTGCGGGTGCGTTGCGCCTTCGGCGGCAGATTTGAACATCAATCTGCGCTCTCCCATGAGGTGGGGAGACTATAGCAGATCAGAGGTCAGAGGTCAGGGATCAGGGATCAGAAAACAAGGTAATCGCATGAATGCCATAGAAATGATGAAAGATGCTTCTCGTGAAGCACGGCGGTCAATCTTCCTCCCTCCTTGAGGGAGGGTGCCCGAAGGGCAGGAGAGGGGGCAGCAGTTCAGCGCGAAATAACGCCGGAACATGCGTAAACCATCCCCCTCATCCACCCCTGCGGGGCGCCTTCTCCTACATGGAGAGAAGGAAACATCCGCACCGCACAGGGCTGATGATGACAAAGAGATTCATGCGATTGCCCTGGATCAGAAAAACAGGAAAGGCCGTTCGCGTATTCATTATGGATGATCAGTTGTCTTGCGGATAAATACCTGCTTCGCATTCTGCCTTACTTCTGGCATTGCAGACAATAAAAGCTGGAACGCCCCGCCTGCCGTACCTGCCGAATGGATGTGCCGCATTGCAAGCAAGGTTGTCCGGCGCGGGCGTAGACGGCACAGCGCAATTGAAAGCTGCCTGCGCCGCCGTCGCTGCGCACGTAATCGCGCATACTGCTGCCGCCCGCTTCAATGGCTTCCCGCAAGGTTTCCCGAATCGTTGTCGCCAGTTTTTCCAGACGCGCGGCGCCAATCGTTCCGGCGGGGCGCAAAGGGGAAATTCCGGCGCGGAACAGGCTTTCCGCCGCGTAGATATTGCCAACGCCCACCAGCAGGCGCGCATCCATCAGCAAGGTCTTGATCGGCGTCTTGCGTCCCCTGGCAAGCGTCGCCAGCCAGTCTGCCGTAAAACCATCCGACAACGGCTCCATGCCCAGATGCTTGAGCAGCGGATGCGTTTCTGGATCGTCGCCTGTTTGCCAGAGCACGACACCAAAACGGCGCGGATCTTTCAGGCGCATGACCGTCGCGGGAAAACACAAATCGAAATGGTCGTGCGCGCCCGCCGCCGTCACCGGCGGCACAAGGCGCAGACTGCCGGACATACCCAGATGCAGCAGCAGCCAGCCGTTCGCGGTCGGCCAGTGAAACAATAAATACTTGCCGCGCCGGACAATGGCGCGCAAACGATGTCCGGTGAGCCGCGCCGCCAAATCCTGCGGTATGGGCAGGCGCAGGTCAGGGCGACGCGCCACGCAATCCAGCACGGGTTCATCCAGCAAATGCGGCAGCAGCCCCAGACGGCTGACTTCGACTTCAGGAAGTTCAGGCATATCAGGGATCAGGTATCAGAGGGCAGGAATCAGAAGAAAAAAGCTGGGTTGCAATCGCGGCCTTGTCGATGATCGACCATACTTTTTCGATGCGCTCATCGCGGAATTCATACAACACGTTTTCGGCAAAGGAGATTTTCTTTCCATTTACGGGCAGGCCAAACAGGCTGCCTTGCGGCGTACACTCAAAATGCAGACGGCTCGCCAGACGCGGCGGCTCGGCAATCAGCAGACGCACGTCAAAAAAGAGGTCTGGAATGGCGCGAAAATCGTCTTCCAGCATCGCGCGATAGCCGGATAAACCAATACGCTCGCTGTTGTACTGCACGTCTTCCCGCACGAAACGCCCAAGATTTTGCCAGTCCTGTTGATTCAGAGAGGCAATGTAATTCCGGTAGATCGTGGCAAGGTCGGGGGGCGTCATGGCGGCAAAACCTTCGCAGATTTTCAATAACGTCATTTTCCTTTAGTTCGACGCCAAGTCAACTTTGGGATGCGCTTGACCAAAGTCGCGCTCCATCCCCCA
>JAIRZG010000183.1 GCA_031267345.1 Zoogloeaceae bacterium | reverse complement strand
ACGCCCATGTTCTTGCCGCCCTACAGCCCTGACCTGAATCCCATTGAGCGGATGTGGTCAAAAATCAAGGCCATCCTGCGCAAGCTCAAAGTCCGAGCCAAAGAACTTCTCGATCAGGCCATCTCCCAAGCTTTCAACTGCATCTCCATTTCAGACATCTCAGGAGGGTTCAAACATGATGGATATGCGCAACGTTAAGTTAAAGTGCTCTAGAATAATTACAGAGCGCTGGCGAGGTAATCGAGATTGTATGCAGCGGTCTTGCGTTTTCCAGGCAGGCTGCTGGAACGTGAGGTATCGGCGCGGAACAGGTTCAAGGCAAGGCGGCGCAGGAAAGAGAAGTTTCGGGCGGCGTTACGCAGGCAGATGAGGCGCATCCTCGCCAAAGGTGACGTCCAAGCACCAGTGCAAGCCGTTCTCGATCCCCCGGTGAGTCCGCATGGTATGCAGGAGGCGGCGGCTGTCGGTAGGCGGGGAACTGATCACGTGGCGTTTTTCGGTTTCCATCCGGCCAGCAATCTCCCACCCCATCGGCGAGATCGTCTCAAAAACGCGCCGGAGCGTGTCGTGACCGACAATCCCGTTGCGCAGCCGCAGATACCCTCGCAACCATGTCTCACGCTCGCGGCCCCTGTCTTCGATGTCATCCCGTCCGTGCGCTCCGGACATCACCGCGCAGAGTGCTATCGCCACAATGTTCCGTAAATCGTGCGCCGTCTGGTCTTCAATACGACTGTCCAGCAAGTCCGCAAACCGCTCGATCAACCCCTTGATTTCCGTTTCTTTCCCCAAAGGGACCCAAAGGGAGAGAGCAAGCGTCAATTTCAATAGCGTTTACAAGTCATCCGCACAATAGAATGATTGTTAAGGGTTTTTCATGCTCCAGTCCTGGGATCCCACCGCACTGAAGGACGGGGTTTCAACCGGAGTTAGTTTTACGATGGGCGCCAAACCCATGAATTCATGATGGCGAAACCACCTGAATCTCCCCGCGCGCCCAACCTCTGCCCACACCGAAGGCGCAGTTGCAGGGGTGAACCGCGTTCGCCTGCGGTGGGCGACAAAACCTTGCCCCTCTCTCCTGCCCTGCGTCCCTGAAAGAAGATAAATTTTCCCAGGAAAATTTTTATCGAATCGCCAGGGTGCATCCGCTTCCCTCACACGGAAAAATGCCGAAGTCCCCGTAATTTCCTGCTGATTCCTGACTTCTGATCCCTGATCACGACAGCAATTCGAGTTTCAGGCCGCCGCTGTCTTGTGGCAATGCGCCGCGACCTTCGACGCTGACGGCTTCGGCCTGTTCCAGCAGGCGTTGGTTGGCGTCGCGCAGGCGGGCGATGATTTTGGCGATCAGGGCGTTTTGCATGCGTTCCTGGAGTTCATCCGAGGCCATCGCCAACGCCGGACCGCTGATATCCACGAAGCGGCAGGGTTCCAGCGTCACCACCGTCGCGCCGCGTTTGCCTTCGGCGGGCGAAAGGTAGGCCATTTCGCCAATCACTTCGCCCGCACCCAGACGACACAACACCTTGCCTTCGCGCGAGACTTCCACCTGACCCGAAACCAGAATGCCGAAACGCCGATCTTCTTCGCCTTCGCGCATCAGGGCGACGCCGCTGCCGATGTTGCGCCACACTGCCGAGCGCAGGATTTCCCACAGTTCCACGTTTTCAAATTCGAGGAAAAACTCCAATTTACGCAGGGCTGAAAAATGATCGCTGTCCTGCCGCGCGTGGTCTTCGCTGTCGGTCATGATCCTGTAGCGCACCGAAGACAAATCCTTGGCGAATTCCGCGCCGTTGCTGTAGCGGCTGTAAAGGTTCTTTTCCAGCGCCTTTTTGAGGATGGCGTCGAGCTTGGTCGGCACATTGGGATTCATGCGCGAGGCAACCGGCGGATCCATGTTCATGATTTTGTACACCAGCGTCGCCTGATCCTGCGCCCGGAAAGGCAACCGCCCGGTAAGCATCTGAAACAGCACCACGCCCAAAGAATAGAGGTCGGTCTTCTGGTTCAGCGGATACGCCTTGATCTGCTCCGGCGACATGTAGGCCGGAGAACCCACGCCCATCACAAAGGTGGAATCCCGATCCATGTCCTTGTTGATGTTGATCGCCAGACCGAAGTCGGCAATCTTGGGATTGTCTTCCTTGTCTACCAGAATATTGGCGGGCTTGATGTCACGATGGATGACGCCTTGATGATAGGCATGATCCAGCGCCATGCAGCACTTGAAAATGATGCCGATGGTGCGATGCAGGGGCAGCAGACGATCAATGTGACAGAATTCTTCCAGCGAGACGCCATCCACGTATTCCATGGCGATATACGCCTGATTTTCCTGCACTTCAGCGTCGTAGACGCGCACGATGTTGGGATGCTCGAGTCGCTCGGAAATCACGCGCTCGGTGCGAAAGAGCTTGCGCAAGCGTCGGGAGACCGCCACGTTCTTGTGACTGAACTGCACCACCTTGACCGCCAATTGTCGGTCGATATCCGGATCCTGGCAAAGATACACCACGGCGGTAGCGCCCTTGCCCAATTCCCGGATGACGTGATATTTACCAATCCTTTCCATGTTGCCAAATCCAGTTACCTGTCGACGCATTGGTGTCAGAAGCGGGAATGCTAACAAAATCCGGCCCCAGTCTTGAAAAAACTTTTTTCATCCCCATAACAGCCCGAAGCATTCATGGGAGCTTTTTCAGATGAGCGAAGACAACAGCCTGCAAACGCAAGCCACGGCGGAGGCCGCATCCGCCGAAGACGCAACCCGCGCACAAGCCGCGCCCGCGCCGGAATCCGGCATGGACGCCCCCCCCGCCGTCCCCGACCTTGCCGCAGAGATCGCCACGCTGGAACAAAAAAACGTCGAATTGCAGGATAGCTGGCTACGCGCCAAGGCCGAAGCCGAAAACGTGCGGCGACGGGCGCAGGAAGATATTGCCAGGGCGCATAAATTCGGCATCGAAAAATTCGCGGGCGAACTGCTGGCGGTCAAAGACAGTCTGGAAGCGGCGCTCGCCAGCGAGAAACAGACGGCGGACGATCTGCGCGGCGGCGTGGAATTGACCCTGAAACAGCTCGTCGCCGCCTTTGAAAAGTCCGCGCTGAAAACAATCGACCCGCTGGGCGAAAAATTCGACCCGCATCTGCATCAGGCCATCCAGATGGTCGCCAGCGACACGGAAGCCAATACCGTCGTGCAGGTGTTGCAAAAAGGCTACCTGATTGCCGAGCGTGTGCTGCGTCCGGCAATGGTGCTGGTCTCCAGCGGCAAGGCTTGAAATTTTCGCCTGCGGCCTTATCTCCGGACACAGGCATTTACATTAACGCAAGCGCCTTCTTCTGGCGGACGCATGACTGAAAGGAATGAAACATGGGAAAAATTATCGGTATCGACCTGGGCACCACCAATAGCTGCGTTTCCGTGATGGAAGGCGGCAGCGCCAGGGTGATTGAAAATTCCGAAGGCGCGCGCACCACGCCTTCCATCGTCGGTTACGCCGAGGATGGCGAAATTCTTTGCGGCGCGCCCGCCAAGCGGCAGGCGGTCACCAATCCGCGCAACACGCTCTATGCGGTCAAGCGGCTGATCGGGCGGCGTTTTGAAGAAAAGGAAGTGCAAAAAGACATCGCGCTCATGCCCTACAAGATTCTCAAGGCCGACAATGGCGACGCCTGGGTGGAAGTGCGCGACAAGAAAATCGCCCCGCCGCAGGTTTCCGCCGAAGTGCTGCGGAAAATGAAAAAGACGGCGGAAGATTATCTGGGCGAAGACGTTACCGAGGCTGTCATCACCGTGCCCGCCTACTTCAACGACAGCCAGCGTCAGGCCACCAAGGACGCCGGACGCATCGCCGGCCTGGAAGTCAAACGCATCATCAACGAACCGACCGCCGCCGCGCTGGCCTTTGGCATGGACAAGGTTTCCGGCAAGGACAAGAAACTCGCCGTCTATGACCTGGGCGGCGGCACCTTCGACATTTCCATCATCGAAATCGCCGACGTGGAAGGCGAAAAGCAGTTTGAAGTGCTGGCGACTAACGGCGACACCTTCCTGGGCGGCGAGGACTTTGATCAGCGCTTGATCGACTACATCATCGACGAATTCAAAAAGGAATCCGGCGTCGATCTGAAAAAGGACGTGCTCGCCCTGCAACGCCTGAAGGAAGCCGCCGAAAAGGCCAAAATCGAGCTTTCTTCCAGCCAGCAGACCGAAATCAACCTGCCCTACATCACCGCTGACCAATCCGGCCCCAAGCATCTGGCGCTGAAAGTCACCCGCGCCAAGTTTGAATCCCTGGTCGACGAACTCGTCACCCGCACCATCGAACCCTGCAAAATCGCCCTGAAAGACGCGGGCTGCAAGGTGGGCGACATCGACGACGTGATTCTGGTCGGCGGCATGACGCGGATGCCCAAGGTGCAGGAACAGGTGAAGGGCTTTTTCGGGCAGGAGCCGAGAAAGGACGTGAATCCCGACGAAGCCGTCGCCGTGGGTGCGGCCATTCAGGGCGGCGTGCTGCAAGGCGAAGTCAAGGATGTGCTGTTGCTGGATGTCACGCCGTTGTCGCTGGGCATTGAGACCCTGGGCGGCGTCATGACCAAGCTGATCCAGAAAAACACCACCATCCCCACCAAGGCGAGCCAGGTGTTTTCCACCGCCGACGATAATCAATCCGCCGTGACCATTCACGTGCTGCAAGGCGAGCGCGAAGTTTCCTCCGGCAACAAGAGCTTGGGGCAATTCAATCTCGAAGGCATCCCGCACGCGCCACGCGGTCTGCCGCAGATTGAAGTCACTTTCGACATCGACGCCAACGGCATCATGCACGTTTCCGCCAAAGACAAGGGCACCGGCAAGGAAAACAAGATCACCATCAAAGCCAATTCCGGGCTTTCCGAAGCGGAAATTCAGGCGATGGTCAAAGACGCCGAACTGCACGCCGAGGACGACAAAAAGGCGCGCGAACTGGCGGACGCCAGAAACAGCGCCGACGGTATGGTGCACATGGTGAAAAAATCCCTGACCGAATACGGCGACAAACTCGACGCCGCCGAAAAGGCAAGCATCGAAGCCGCCATCAAGGACGTTGAAGACGCCATCCGCGACAACGACAAGGAGGTCATCAGCGCCAAAACCGAGGCGCTCTCGACTGCCGCGCAGAAGCTGGGCGAAAAGGTGTATGCCCAGCAACAGGCGGAAGCGGGCAATGCCGCAGGCGCGGCGGCGGGCACGGAAAGCAAAAAGGACGAAGGCGATGTGGTCGACGCGGAATACACCGAGGTAGACGACAAAAAGTAAGCCTTTGCCAGCAGTGAATGCCGGATAAGTCGGAAACGCTTATCCGGCATCGGTGCTTTTCCCGCTTTTCCCACTTCTGCCGCCTGCCGCCGCCTTTTTCATCATTCCACTGGTCGGAACACCATGTCGAAAAAAGATTTTTACGAAGTCCTCGGCGTCAATAGCGACGCCAGCGAAGACGAAATCAAAAGGGCCTACCGCAAGCTGGCCATGAAGCATCACCCGGATCGGAATCCGGATAGTCCGGCAGCGGAAGAAAAATTCAAGGAAGCCAAGGAAGCCTACGAAATCCTCTCTGACGCCCAAAAGCGCGCCGCCTATGACCAGTACGGTCACGCGGGCGTCGACCCGCAGGCCGGATTCGGCGCGGGCGGCGGACAGGGCTTTGGCAATTTCGCCGACGCATTCGGCGGCATTTTCGACGAAATTTTCGGCAATCGCGGCGGCAGTCACGGCGGACGCGGTAATGTCTATCGCGGCGCCGACCTGCGCTACAACCTGGAAATCACGCTGGAACAGGCCGCCAAAGGCACGGAAACCAAGATTCGCATTCCCGCCATGGAAGCCTGCGACGTCTGCAACGGCTCCGGCGCGAAACCCGGCTCCAAGCCCACGGTCTGCCCTACCTGCGGCGGCAGCGGTCAGATTCGTCTGCAACAGGGTTTTTTCTCCATTCAGCAAACCTGTCACAAATGTCATGGCACTGGTCGCTTCATCTCTGACCCTTGTGACAATTGCCATGGCGCGGGGCGCGTCAAAAAACACAAAACCCTGGCGGTGAAGATTCCCGCCGGAGTGGATGAGGGGGATCGCATCCGGCTGTCCGGCGAAGGCGAATACGGCGTAAACGGCGGCCCGGCGGGCGATCTCTACGTGCAGGTGCATCTGAAGCCGCACACGGTCTTTGCCCGCGAGCACAACGACCTGCACTGCGAAATGCCCATCTCCTTCACGACCGCCGCTTTAGGCGGAGAAATCGAAATCCCCACTCTGGATGGCGCCGCCAGCCTGAAAATCCCCGCCGAAACCCAGTCTGGACGCACCTTCCGCCTGCGCGGCAAGGGCATCAAGGGCGTCCGCAGCCACGCCCACGGCGACCTGCTCTGCCACGTTGTCGTCGAAACCCCGGTGCGCCTCACCGAGCGGCAAAAAGAACTCTTGCAGGAGCTGGAAACCCTTTCCACCGACCACGATGGCAAACACCACCCCCGCGCCCAGTCCTGGATGGACAAGGTAAAAGACTTCTTCGGAAATTAGCCCTTGCGGGCGGCGGCGCGGGGTGTTTCGGGCTGAACTATAATCCCGCCGCGTCGTTGCGCGGGAAGGACGGCAGGGGTTGTCCGTGAGCCATCCCGGCGGTTGAACGGAGAATGTTCCCTCTCCCACACGGGGAGAGGGCGTGAAAAGGTGCGAGGGGAAAAACGGGAGTAACCGTATCTACGTTCTGACCAGCAATGCGGATTGCCGGGCAGGGCGCGCATTATCGGCTCAAACCAGCTTTCCGAGCATGGAAAGCGCCAGCAGCAAAAGCACGGCGGCGAAAATCTGGCGCAGGCGTTTTACCGGCAGTTTATGGGTCAGGGTTGCGCCCAGCGGCACGGTCAACATGCTGGCGACGACCATGCCCGCCACGGCGGGCAAATAGACGAAACCGATGCTGTGAGGCGGCAATGCGGGGTTTTGCCAGCCGTTGAGCATATAACCCGCCGCGCCGCCGACGGCGATGGGAAAGCCGATAGCCGCCGAAGTGCCGATGGCGTGTTGCGCGCGCACATTACACCAGAGCATGAAGGGAACGGACAACGCGCCGCCGCCAATCGCCACCAGACAGGAAAACGCGCCAATGCCCACCCCCACCAACGCCGTTCCCCACGCGCCCGGCATACTCCGGCTGGCTTTGGGGTTAAACCCGGCGATCATTTGTATGGAGACATAGAGGATGAAGACCACAAACAGAAACGCCAGCGCAGTTGAGGAGACCTGACTTGCCAGACGCGCGCCCAGCAGGGTTCCCAACAGGATGCCCGGTGTAATGGCGGCGACGATGCGCCATTTCACCGCCTGATGCTGGTGGTGGGCGCGCACACTGGCGATGGCGGTAAACAGGATGGTCGCCATGGAAGTTCCCAACGCCATGCGCATGACTTCATCGCCGCCCAGACCTTGCGCCGTAAACAGCATGACCAGCAACGGCACCATGACCGCGCCGCCGCCAATCCCCAAAAGCCCCGCAAAAAACCCTGTCACCGCGCCAAGTAGCGGATACAGCAACCACCAGATTGTCATCATGCGACCTCTTGTCTTCGGAGGGTTTTGCGTTGCTTTATCTGGTTTGCAGTCGGGCTTTGCCCGATTGCAAAC
>JAIRZG010000156.1 GCA_031267345.1 Zoogloeaceae bacterium | reverse complement strand
CCCGATTCGAGAAACTGGATGTAATGTTTTTGGGGTTTATTCATTTCGCACTGATCGTCGAGTGCTTGCGATAGTGTGAACACGCCCTAGAACAGGCGTCTCTATTGACCTGCATGGCGCGGCAGCCAACAAGAACCTCGGCAACCGCGATCCACCCTGCGGCGACTTGATCCCTGATTTCCGCTCACTCTGGCCGGATGGCTTCCTTGATGCCGATGGCGGAGAGGTCGGGGGCGAGTTTTTCGATGAAGGCGTAGGCGTAGTCGCGCAGCCACGCGCCTTTGCGCACGGCGATGAGGGTGGTGTTCTGCGGGAACAGCGTCTCGGATTTCAGCAGCAGCAGATCACGATCCTGCGCCGGATCAAAGGCCATGCTGGCAATCAGTCCCACGCCCAGCCCCAGCGTGACATAAGTTTTGATGACATCGGCGTCGATGGCGGACAGTACGATGTCGGGCGCAAGTCCCGCCTGATTGAAGGATTCGTCGATGTGCGAACGGCCTGTGAGTCCGGCGTGGTAGGTGATGATCGGATATTCCGCGATGGCTTCCAGGCCCAGTTTGCCCTTGGCGTGGATTTTGGCGAGCGGATGGTTCTGCGGCACGATAACCGCGTGTCGCCAGTGATAGCAGGGAAAGGTCGCCAGTTTGTCCTCGCCGGAGAGTCCTTCGGTAGCGATGCCGACATCGGCTTCGCCCATGGCGAGCATGTCGGCGATTTCCCGGGGACTGCCCTGATACAGCGCCAGATGTACGCGCGGATAGTTTTCCTTGAACCATTTGATGACGCCGGGCAGGGCGTAACGCGCCTGGGTGTGGGTGGTGGCGAGCACAAAATTGCCGCTTTCGCGGTTGGAAAACTGGTCGGCGATGTGGCGCAGGTTCTGGGTGTCGATGAGAATACGCTCCACCACGCCGGAAAGCTCCTGCCCCGGCTCGGTCAGCCCCAGCAGACGCTTGCCGCGCCGGGTGAAAATCTCCACGCCCAACTCGTCTTCCAGATCCTTGATGTGTTTGGAAACGCCAGGCTGCGAGGTAAACAACGCGCCCGCTACATCGGTGAGATTGAAATTCTGGCGTATGGTTTCCCGAACAATACGCAATTGCTGAAAATTCATGCGACACCTCCCGCTTTTTCAATGATTGCGAAGAAGTTTATTCAGACTTCCTTAAATTAAAAAATAATAAAAAGATTGTTGTTTATTCTATATTGTTATAAACAGGAACGCTGCTGGAGCGGGCAGGGCAGTGTTGCCCGTGTTTCTGAAAGACGCGAACGCATCCTGTCCCGTCTTCCTATACCACCGGAATAACAGGGGGCAGTTTGACATTGTTTGAAGGGGACATTACAAACCTTGCCGCTGCAAATGCCCTGAAAAATACTGTTTCTCTGGCGCGGTTTGGGGTAGTATCGCCGCTGACCATGCGCTTGTCAGCTTTGGTCGTTTCAAGGGAACTTGATGTTTCCTGAAAAACAGACTTGTTTCTCTTTTTTCAAATTTGAAGGGGGTTACGCGAAGTGAATAAATCGGAATTGATTGACGCCATTGCTGCCGAAGCCGAGCTTTCCAAGGCTGCCGCTGGTAATGCGCTGGATGCGACCATCAAGGCGGTGACGACGGTTCTGAAGAAGGGCGATCGTCTCTCTCTGGTTGGCTTTGGCTCTTTCTGGGTGGGTGACCGCGCCGCGCGCACGGGTCGCAATCCGCAAACGGGCAAGCCACTCAAAATCAAGGCGACCAGAGTACCCAAATTCACGCCCGGCAAGGCGCTGAAAGAAGCAGTCAACAGCAAGAAAAAGTAACAAAACCCCGCGAACGCATCCGCGTTTCGTGCATAAACCCGACGCAAAAGTCGGGTTTTTTTATAGGTGTGGCCAGAGCCGCCTTGCGGACGCTCCTTTATTCAGCGCAATGCAGGATGTGGGCAAACCCGTTTGTGCGACAACACAGCAGGAAAGTGTATAAACGCCGATACACACAAACACCGGATAACCTCATCATGAATACAGTTCGTTGGAACATCGCCGGACACCGATCAGTCTGTATGCATGTTCATTGCCGCGCAGGGCGGCGGCCACAAGGGTAGCCTGTCACGTTTCATTGAGGAAGCCGTGCGCGCCTATCTCCTGGAACGCGCGGTCGAACAAGCCAAAGCCGCCACCGCCGCCACGAGCGAGACTGAATTGACTGACCTTATTGACGAGGCGGTGCAGTGGGCGCGCGAACACTGATGCGCGTCATTCTGGATACCAATGTGCTACTGGGCGCGCTGATCTCGCAGCGCGGTCCGTCGGACATGATTTATCGCGCCTGGCGGACGGCGCGGTTCGATCTGGTCACGTCGGCGGCGCAACTTGATGAATTGCGCCGCGTGAGCCGTTACCCGAAACTCAGGAGCATATTGCCTGCCCACCGCGTCGGCACGATGATGAACAACATGCGGCGCGCTGTCGTGCTGGATGTTTTGCCTTCCCTGCCGAACGGCATGGCGACAAGCGATCCGGACGATGTGTTTCTGCTTGTGATGGTCCTGGCAAGCGCGGCGGATTATCTGGTGACAGGCGATCACCACGCCGGACTGCTGCAACGCGGTCGCGTTGGCCGGACGCAGATCGTCACGCCAGTCACTTTCTGTAGCGAAGCGCTTTGACGCCATGTCTTTGAACGCCAATGGGGAAATGCGCTACGTTGCGCCGGAGGGAACAACGGGCGGGGTTGATGAGGCGCGATCGTTCTACGTTTGCTGAAAACCGCAGAGGGCTACCAAAACCATCGTTCGATCACTTCTTCAAAGTCATTCCTCGTTGCTGAGGCGCGGGCGCATTCTCCTGCTCAAGCTGGATTGCCTTTTTTTGCGGTTGGGGCGCAGGCGCACTCTTCTGTTCAAGCTGGAGTGCCTTCTTTTGCGGTTGGGGCGCGGGCGCACTCTTCTGTTCAAGCTGAACTGCCTTCTTTTGCGGTTGGGGCGC
>JAIRZG010000133.1 GCA_031267345.1 Zoogloeaceae bacterium | reverse complement strand
GAGACAGACCTGCCTGATTACGCCATCATCATTCACGGTGTCAAGGGCAGCAGCTACGGCATAGAAGCGAGCAGGGTGGGTCAGAAGCCGAGGCGCTGGAATATGCGGCCAAAGCGGGGGACTTCGTTTTTGTGCGCGCAAACACGCCTGAATTTATCCAGCTTGCCGAAAATCTTTTAAAAGTCAGGAGGCGCATCATGCTTGAGCGAATACTGCGCAGATTTTCTGCGGGCGTTTTCATGTTGATATTTGCATTTACTGTCCATGCACAGGAATTGAATGGAACGCTGAAACGGATCAAGGAATCCGGCGTTATCAACCTTGGTTATCGGGAAGCCTCCATTCCTTTTTCGTATCTGGATACGACACGACTGCCTATTGGCTACGCCGTGGAATTGTGCGATCAGGTGGTTAAAACGATAAAAACAAGGTCATCCATACCCGTTTTAAACGTCAAATTGATATTTCCGGGAAAACCATCGTCACCACCAGAGGCACGACTTCCGCGCAATTTCTGGAAAATGACGCCAAATGGAAAGCCAGGGCCATAACCCTTCTTTACGGCAGGGATCACATCGAATCTTTCCTGATGGCGAAAAGCGGTCACACCGCCGCCTTTGTCATGGACGAGGTTTTGTTGCTCAGCCTGATCGCCCATTCCAAAGACCCCAAAGCCTATGAAATCTTCGGCTCGTCGCTACGCACCGAACCCTATGCCATCATGATGCGCAAGGGCGATACGATGCTGAAAACCCTGGTGAATGAAACTCTTGTCCGCCTGATACGTTCGGGCGAAGCGGAGAAAATTTATGCGCGTTGGTTCCTGAATCCCATTCCGCCATACGACATCAACCTGAATTTGCCCATGAGCCTCGCCTTGAAGGAAGCCTTCACACGGCCCACGGACAAAGGCGTCGAGTAATCAGGGCACAGCAGAATCAGGTTCCGGCGGCAGGCGCCAACGGACGGCGTGCGCCGCGCAGCTGCTCCAGGTTGCCTGAAGTTTGAGATATTCGCCCTCTGGTCGATCGGGAAAGAGGCTCCTGCGGAGACGATTGCGAAATATTGCCGCAACCGCTCATATTGGACAGGGGTGCGCTCATCAAGGGAATGACGGTTATCCAGAATTTCTCTAGAATGCAGCCTTTCCCCGATCCTGAAGTCCGCCGCTCATGACTGACGCCCCTGCCGCCGCCGAATCGCCTGTCACGCCCTGTTTCGCGCATCTGCGCGCGCACAGCGAATTTTCGATCACGGACGGCATTTTGCGGGTGGATGCCGCGATTGCGCGCGCGGCGGCGGATGCCATGCCTGCGCTGGCGGTCACCGATCTGATGAATCTTTTTGGCCTGGTGAAGTTCTACAAAAAGGCGCGCGCGACGGGGATCAAGCCGATTGTCGGGGCGGATTGCTGGATTGCCAATCCCGATGAGCCGGAACGGCCATTCCGCCTGTTGTTGCTGGTGCGGAACCGGCAGGGTTATCGCCAGCTTTGTGAGTTGCTGACGCGCGCTTACCTGCAACCCAATCGACCGGAAAAAGCGCAGCTTTGTCGGGAATGGTTTGCCGAAACGGGTTGTGATGGATTGATCGCGCTTTCCGGCGCGCGTCTGGGCGATGTGGGCGATGCCTTGTTGAGCGGACATGCAAAACAGGCCGAAAAACGCGCGTTGGCCTGGGCGGCGCTGTTCCCGGACGCTTTTTATCTGGAAGCGCAACGCGCCGAACATCCGCAGGATGAGGCGCTGGTAGAGGCCAGCGTTCATCTGGCGACGAAACTCTCCCTGCCGCTGGTGGCGACGCATCCGGTGCAATTTCTGGACGCAGGGGATTTTCGCGCCCATGAAGCCAGGGTGTGCATTGCCGAGGGCTACACGCTGGGCGATGTCCGGCGACCGCGTGATTTTACCGAGGCGCAGTATTTCAAGACGCAGGCCGAAATGCGGACGTTGTTCGCCGATTTGCCGGAGGCGCTGGAAAACTCGCTGGAAATCGCCCGTCGTTGCAATCTTGAATTGACGCTGGACAAAAACTTTCTGCCGCAGTTTCCCACGCCGGAAGGCGTGAGTCTGGAAGATTTTTTGACGCTCCAGGCCGAAGCCGGACTGGAGCAACGGCTGCAACAGCTTTTCCCGGATCCGGCAATCCGTGCCGAACGTCGCCCGGAATACGACGAACGTCTGAAAACGGAGCTTGCCACCATCATCAACATGGGCTTTCCCGGCTATTTCCTGATTGTGGCGGACTTTATCAACTGGGGCAAAAACAACGGTGTGCCGGTAGGCCCGGGGCGTGGTTCCGGCGCGGGGTCGCTGGTAGCGTACAGCATTGGCATTACTGATCTCGATCCCTTGCAATACGCCTTGTTGTTTGAACGCTTTTTGAACCCGGAGCGGGTGTCCATGCCCGACTTCGACATCGACTTTTGTCAGGACAACCGCTGGCGGGTGATCGAATACGTGCGCCAGCGTTATGGCGCGGACGCGGTGTCGCAGATCGCCACTTTCGGCACCCTGTCCTCAAAAGCCGTTGTGCGCGATGTCGGACGGGTGCTGGATTTGCCCTATTCGCTGTGCGACCGCATTTCCAAGCTGATTCCGGTGGAACAGAACAAGCCTGTGTCGCTTGCCGAGGCGCTGAAAAAAGAGCCGACGCTACAGGAAATGATGGCGAGCGATGACGGCGAATCCATGCGCGAACTGTTCGCGCTGGCGTACCGTCTGGAAGATCTGACCCGCAATGTCGGGATGCACGCGGGCGGCGTGTTGATCGCGCCGGGAAAAATCACCGACTTTTGCCCCATTTATCAGGCCAGCGGCAACGACGCCGCGCCCGTGTCGCAATTCGACAAGGACGACGTGGAAAAAGCCGGTCTGGTCAAATTCGACTTTCTGGGCTTGCGAAACCTCACCATCATCGAGCTGGCGTTGAAGTACGTCGAACGCCTGACGGGCGAAAAGCCGGAGTTGATGCGTCTGGGTTTTGCCGACCCGGCGGTGTACAAGATTCTTCGGGAAGCCAATACCACCGCAATCTTCCAGGTTGAATCGGAAGGCATGAAAAAGCTTCTCAAAAAACTCGAACCCGACCGCTTTGAGGACATCATCGCCGTGCTGGCGCTCTACCGTCCGGGGCCACTGGGCTCCGGCATGGTCGATGATTTCATCCTGCGGAAAAAAGGCAAACAGAAAATCGACTATTTTCATCCCGATCTCGAAAACTGCCTGTCGCCCACCTATGGCGTCATCGTGTATCAGGAACAGGTGATGCAGATTTCGCAAATTATCGGCGGCTACACGCTAGGCAGCGCGGATTTGCTGCGCCGCGCAATGGGCAAGAAAAAACCGGAAGAAATGCAAAAACACGAAGAGACCATCATCTCCGGCGCCAAAGACAAAGGCTACCAACCCGCCCTTGCCAAACACCTGTTCGAGTTGATGACCAAATTCGCGGAATACGGCTTCAACAAGTCGCACACCGCCGCCTATGCCGTCATCACTTATCAAACCGCCTGGCTGAAGGCGCATCACGCTTCGGCCTTCATGGCGGCGACGCTTTCCTCGGACATGGACAATACCGACGCCGTAAAAATCTTTTACGACGACGCGCGCGCCAATGGCCTTGTCGTGCTGGGGCCGGACGTCAACGCCTCCGCTTACTGCTTCGAGCCGGTGGACGCGAAAACCATTCGTTACGGCCTCGGCGCCGTCAAGGGGGTAGGCGAGCAGGCTGTCCGGCTGATGCTGGCGGCGCGGGAAAAAGACGGCGCGTTCAAGGATCTGTTTGATTTTTGCAAGCGCGTGGATAAACGTCAGGTGAATCGTCGCGCCATCGAGGCGCTGATCAAGGCAGGCGCGTTTGACGCCATCGACCGCGCGCGCGAAAAACTCCTAGCCTCGGTCGGCATCGCCATGGAAGCCGCCGAACAGGCCGAGCGCAACGCCCTGCAAGCCAGTCTCTTCGACGCGGGCGAGGAGGGCGAGATTCACGCCCCGCAATATCTTCAGGTCAAACCCTGGGACGACAAGGAAAAGCTGACGCGGGAAAAGGAGGCGCTGGGCTTTTTTGTCTCCGGACATCCTTATGACGCCGTGCGGCAGGAGCTTTCCCGCTTCGCGCCGCGTCGCCTGAACCAGCTTGAACCCGCGCGCGAGCCGGCGCTCATTGCCGGACTTGCCGTTGGCGTTCGCGCCCAGATGACCCGGCGCGGCAAGATGTTGTTTGTGCAACTGGACGACGGCAGCGCCACAATGGATGTTTCCATCTTCAACGAACTGTTTGAAGCCGAGCGCGAAAAAATCGTCACCGACGAAGTGTTGCTGATTGAAGGCCGCGTCAGCTACGATGAATTTTCCGGCAACAACCGCGTCGTTGCCGACAAACTCATGACCCTGGGCGAAGTCCGCGCCCGTTTTGCCCGCTATCTCGCCCTGAACCTGAACGGTCAAGCCAACGCCGCCCGCCTGAAAGACCTGCTCACGCCTTTCCCCGGCGTCGCGCCCGTGCGCATCCGCTACCAGAACCACGGCGCGGCCTGCGAACTCACCCTGGGCGCCAGCTACCGCGTCAACCTGGACGACAACCTGCTCCGCGACCTGCGCGAATGGCTGAAGCCGGAAAACGTGCGCATCGTTTATGACTGAACACGGGGTTAAAGATATGGAATTTACTCGATATTTTACTTTAACAAAACGTTATAACAAATTGATAATAAACGTATTTAACCAAGATAAAAACAGGGCAGGGCGGTTTATGCGGATCTGAAAATTTCCGCCACTTCCGGCTTTTTTTACAAAATCGTTACAGTTTAGTACCTGAGTAAATGATGTATATTAATTACGGTCATGGATAACAGAACGTGAAAGGCAAGGGAGAAATGAAAATGAAGACAACACGTTTCGCGCCGGAAGACGTCCGCGCCGCGCGTAAACATGTCCGGATGACGCAAGAACAGGCGGCGAAACTGATCGGAGCGTCAAGACGGGCATGGCTTTTTTGGGAGAAAACGGGGATCAATGCCAAAAGTATATCTTGTTCCGCGTTTGAACTGTTCTGCATCAAAACCGGGCAGGAAGAACGCTTCAGAGCCCTGAATGCAGACTGCGCTTCTGTTCGAGCGCCGTGATGGCGGCTTTGCGCTTCCCGCGTAACACGGCAATCTGCCCGGCTTCCTCGCCATCTCCCTGACCGGTTTGTAAAAATCTCGCTTGCAGATTGTCCCGGTACTGGCGGCGTGTATGCAAGTGTGATAGTCCCGCCTCTTTTGCGTTCATTTCGTCCAGTTCGGCGGAGATTTCAGAGCAGGTCATGTGCGAATACATGAGGAGCGGCGATGCGGGTATCGGCTTGGTGAGTTCAAGCGGTGTCGCGCGGTCTGGGCGGGCGGCAAGAGCTAGATGAACATGGCCGGATGGATGGATTCGGCCTTTTTGTGGGTTACGCAAGAATTTTTGACAATGTGGCGAATATGCCGATTGCGGCAAACATCGCGCCGACATTCCACTTAATGATGCGGGCTTCCATTTCGGCCATTTGAGCGCGTAGTTTTTCAACATCGGCGCGGACTTTTTCCACGTCGCCTTGCGTGGCAAGCTGTTTGGAATGCAGACTGTAGCGTTGGTCAATGGCCTTGTTGATGGCCTCAACAGCGGATTTTGCGTGTGCGTTGGGTATTCCGGCGGCTTGAAAAGCCTCGTAAATCTCAAGTTCCATGATGTTTCCTCCCGTCTGGAGTGTAGCAGGAATCGTCACGGGAAGGGTTTATTCCTTCGCTGCTTTTTCATTGGCCGCTGGTGCGAGGGTCGTTTCATTGGCCGATGGCGTTTCCGGCGTCAGGGTGCATTTCTGTTCAAGGGCGGAAATGGCGGCGTCACGCTTTCCACGGATGACGGCTATCTGCGCGTACTCTTCACCGTCGCCTTGTCCAGTATGAATAAATAGGGTCTGCACATTCTCTCGGTATAGGCGGCGAGTTTGCAAATAGGATAATTTTGCCTCCTTGTCATTGAGCACGGAAAGTTCGGACGCAATTTCCGCGCATGTCATATGTGAATACATGAGCGGGGATGCGGGTATCGGCTTTATCAGGTCAAGAGGCGTTGCTCTGTCCGCTCTTTCCGCAAGCATTTTCTTCTTGTGCGCGATTTTGGCATCGCGAAAAGCGATTCTGGCGGCGATTTCTTCGGGAGTTCGGTGTGCGCATGAGGAAAGCAAGAAGGCCGCGCAAATGGCGGCGATGGTCAAGTTGCGAAACATGATTTTTTCTATCGGTTATCAATAATCAATAGTTTATGTCAATAATACAAAAAGGTTGCAAACGGTATTTTTTGTGGCGTTTTTTGAAAAACGGGGTGCGGGATTTGAGGGCGGAAATATGAAAATCAAGTAAAGGCGAATCCACCACTTTCTGCGCCGCCTTAATTCGCATAATTTGTATTATGTAAAATTTTATCACGGAACAAAGTCTGGCGGCCAGCGTCGATATAATATTGGCCTTTTCCTTTTCGTTTTGTGTTGTGTCCTTCGCTGCTCCCTTTTCATCTTTTGCTGATCTGCCGTTGCCGTCTTCCGGTCGCAAACTGGACTGGCCGCCGCTCTCCGGCAGTCAGGACGCCTTGTGGTTGGCGCAGGCGGCGTTGACTGTCGAAGGACGGTTGTTGGTTGTCGTTACCGCCAACGCGCTGGACGCGCAGCGTTTGCAGGAAGAAATCGCCTGGTTCGCGCCGAATCTGGAAACGCATCTTTTGCCGGACTGGGAAACCCTGCCTTACGACAGTTTTTCGCCGCATCAGGATTTGATTTCCGAACGTCTGGCCACGCTTTGGGCCGTGTGGCAAAAGAAATGCCGGGTGTTGCTGGTTCCTGCCGCCATTGCGGTTTATCGTCTGCCGCCGCCTGCGTTTCTGGCGGCCTATGCCTTTGTTTTCGTCCGGGGTGAAAGTCTGGATGCGGAACAATTTCGCGCCCAAGTGACATTGGCGGGCTATCATCATGTCACCCAAGTGGTGTCGCCGGGTGAATATTCGATTCGCGGCGGCCTTATCGACCTTTTTCCCATGGGGTCGTCACTCCCCTACCGGATCGATTTGTTCGACAAGGACATCGACTCCATCCGCGCCTTCGACGTGGATACGCAACGCACCCTGTATCCCGTACAAGAAATCCGCCTTCTGCCCGCGCGGGAATTTCCCATGAATGAGCAAGGACGCGCCTGTTTTCGCCAGAAATTCCGCGAGCGGTTTGAAGGCGACCCGGCGAAGGCGCAGGTATACAAGGATGTTTCCGCCGGTATCGCCACGGCGGGCATCGAGTATTACCTGCCCCTGTTTTTTGAGGAAACCGCCACCCTTTTTGATTACCTGCCGGAAAACAGCGCCCTTCTTGCCCTGCACGGCGATGTCTCCGGCGCGCTGGCGGATTTCTGGCGCGAGACGCGCGCCCGCTATGCCATGCTTTCCGGTGACAAGGCGCGTCCCTTGCTGCCGCCGTCCGCCCTGTTCCTCCCTGAAGAAGATTTTTTTCTCGCCGCCAAAGCCTGTGACCGCATCCAGATAGCGGCGCAAACCATTGATCCGGTGGCGGACATCGCCGTCGATCGCCGCGCCGAAGATCCGTTGCGCGCGTTGAAACGCTTTCTGACGGATTTTCCCGGTCGGACGCTGCTTCTGGCGGAATCGGCGGGACGGCGGGAAACGCTCGCGCAGATGTTGGCGGAACACGGCCTCAAACCCGCGTCTACCGCCAGTCTGACGGATTTTTTGAGCGCAAACGCGGAAGAACGTTTCGCATTGGGCGTCGCGCCGCTGCACAGTGGTCTATTGCTGGAAAACCGTTTGGCGCTGCTGACGGAATACGAACTTTACGCGGGCAGCGGCGCCAAATCCCGTCGAACGGAGCGGAAAAAAGCCGGTCTGGACAACTGGCTGAAAGACCTGACTGAATTGAAGGTCGGTGATCCGGTAGTGCATGAATTCCACGGCATCGGGCGCTACATGGGGCTTGCGCGCATGGATCCGGGCGAAGGAGCGCAGGAATTTCTGCAACTGAATTATGCCAACGACGCCAAGCTGTTTGTACCCGTCTCCCAATTGCACGTCATTTCCCGTTATTCTGGCGCGGATCCGGAGACCGCGCCATTGCATACCCTGGGTTCCGGTCAGTGGGAAAAAGCCAAAAAGAAGGCGGCGCGTCAGGCGCGGGACGCCGCCGCCGAATTGCTCGCCCTCTACGCTCGTCGCGCTGCGCGCCAAGGGTACGCCTTCCAGTTTTCCGGACAGGATTATGCCGCCTTTGCCGAAGGTTTCGGTTTTGAGGAAACGCCCGACCAGAGCGCCGCCATCGCCGCCGTGCTGGATGACATGAAGTCCGCAAAGCCAATGGATCGGCTGGTGTGCGGCGATGTGGGGTTCGGCAAGACCGAAGTCGCCCTGCGCGCGGCCTTTTGCGCCGTGGCAGGCGGCAGGCAGGTAGCGGTGCTCTGCCCGACGACGTTGTTGTGCGAGCAGCACTACCAGACGTTCAGCGACCGTTTTGCCGATTGGCCGATCAAGGTGGCGGAGCTTTCCCGCTTCAAGACCGGCAAAGAGAGCGCCCAAACCCTGCTGAATCTGGCGGAAGGCAAGGTCGATATTGTCATCGGCACGCACAAGCTGATTGCCGGCTCGGTGAAGTTCGCCCGCCTGGGACTGGTGGTGATTGACGAGGAACATCGTTTTGGCGTACGCCAGAAAGAGCTGCTGAAAGCCCTGCGCGCCGAGGTGGATGTGTTGACGCTCACCGCCACGCCCATTCCGCGCACTCTGGCGATGAGCCTTGAAGGCTTGCGCGATTTTTCCGTCATCGCCACCGCGCCGCAAAAACGATTGTCCATCAAGACCTTTGTCGCCCGCTTTACCGACGGCATCATCCGCGAAGCCGCGTTGCGGGAACTGAAACGCGGCGGGCAGGTGTATTTTCTGCATAACGAAGTGCATAGCATCGAAAACATGCGGGAAAAGCTGGAAAAACTGCTGCCCGAAGCTCGCGTGGTGGTTGGTCACGGTCAGATGAACGAGCGCGAACTGGAACGGGTGATGCGTGATTTCGTCAGCCAGCGCGCCAATCTGTTGCTGTGCACCACCATCATCGAGACCGGCATCGACAATCCGCACGCCAACACCATTCTCATCAACCGCGCGGAAAAATTCGGTCTGGCGCAATTGCACCAGTTGCGCGGTCGGGTCGGGCGCTCGCACCATCAGGCTTACGCCTATCTGCTGGTGCAGGACGAAAAAGCCGTCAGCAAACAGGCGCGACAACGTCTGGAAGCCATACAGTCGATGGAAGAACTGGGTTCCGGCTTTTATCTGGCAATGCACGATCTGGAAATTCGCGGCGCGGGCGAAGTGCTGGGCGAAAACCAGTCGGGCGAAATGCAGGAAATCGGCTTCAACCTGTTTACCGACATGCTGAACCGCGCGGTTGCGGCCTTGCGCCAGGGCAAAATCCCGGACGAAGACGAATTGACCCGCCCTGCCCGCCTTGCCACGGAAATCAACCTGCACGTCCCTGCCCTTTTGCCGGACGCCTACTGCCCGGACATCTGCGAACGCCTGAGCCTGTACAAACGCCTGAGCGAAAGCGGCGCGGCGGAAGAAATCGACGCCTTGCAGGAAGAACTGATTGACCGTTTCGGCCCCCTGCCCCCTCAAGGCGAATCGCTGCTCGCGCTGCACCGCCTGCGCCTTTTTTTGCAGCCTTACTGCGTACAAAAGCTGGATGCGGGCGGCGATCAAATCCTCGTCACCTTCAGCCCCGAATTCGCCCGCCTGACGCCCATCGATCCGTTCAACATCGTCCAGTTGATCCAGAAAAACCGCAACTACAAACTAGCCGGACAAAACAAACTCGCGCTCACCCGCCATCTGCCCGATTTGCAAAACAAGGTAGCCGCCGTGCGGGAAATGTTCGCGGCGCTGACTTCAGGATAGCGAACCTCAAGTTTTCACGGACTTTCCCGCTATCGCGCAACATGAGGTCCGGAAGATTGAAGAGAGGCGCGACCAGGCCGAGCCGTTAAAAAAGGTTTCGGTTCGGCAGGCGTTCTTGAAATTGTGAAAAATTCGGGCGATGGATGAAAACCCCTCAAATGGATTGCCCGCAGGTACAATGACCTCTTGGCATTGCCTCGCGGCGTGCTGCGGCTGTTCGGCCATGCGCTGTCGCTGGCGCAGGCGGGTAAACGGTACGCCGACGCGAAGGCGCTCAAGGGTTTCGGCGATGCTGGTGTGCTTGAGGTCATCGAGAACGACGAGGGAGGAACATACCATGCGGTCTATACCATAAGTGTTTAGTCCCACAGTGTGCTGCACTGTTTTCAGAAAAAAAGCAGGCGCGGCATCGAAACCCCACAAGAGGACATAG
>JAIRZG010000046.1 GCA_031267345.1 Zoogloeaceae bacterium | reverse complement strand
AACCAGCGGATGACGGCGGCGCGTTTCGGAAAAGCGTTTGATCAGCGCCTCGTCCTGCGCGTCGAGAAACAGAAATCTGACGAGATATCCTTCCCGACGCAGGACGAGGATTTTTTCCGGCAGGGTATCAATCGCCGCGCCTGAACGGGCGTCGATGGCAACCGCAGCGCGCGCATAACCTTCGGCTCGCAACAGTTCAACCAGCCGCCCCAGCATGGCTGCCGGCAGATTATCCACGCAGTAATAACTGCGATCTTCCAGCACATGCAACGCCACGGATTTGCCGGAACCGGAAAGACCGCTGATGAGGACAATTTCCATGTCAAGAAAATAAAAGACAGAAGTCAGTATTGTACGCATCCCGACAGCAAACTGCGTAAGAACCGGTTTAAAATTAACCCAAACCAACACACTGTGGGACTAAACACTGACGACGGGTTCGGCGTGAGGGGGATGCCGAAGCGGGCAAAGGGAGATGGCCGGGGAGCGGGTTGATCTGCGGCGGCTTTGCCGCCGGTAATCAAACTGTCCTCTGTCCTCTGTCCTCTGTCCTCTGATCCGCGAGGACGACGGGTTCGGGCGTAAGGGAGACGCCGAAGCGGGCGAATACGGCTTCGCGCACGGCGCGAGAGAGGTTTTGCACGTCGCGGTAGCTTGCGCCGCCGCGATTGACCAGCACCAGCGCCTGCTGTTCGTGCATTCCGACCGGCCCCAGATTGCGTCCTTTCCAGCCAGTCTGTTCGATCAGCCACGCGGCGGCGAGTTTGACGCCGCCACCGGGTTGCGGATAGCAGGGAAGCTGGGGATGGGCGTGTTGCAGGGCGGCGGCGAGTTCGGCGGAAACTTTTGGGTTCTGGAAAAAACTGCCCGCGTTGGCAAGCTGGCGCGGATCGGGGAGTTTTCGCGCGCGCAAGGCGGATATGACCTGCGCGACTTGCGCGGGCGTGGGGTTGCGGATGCCGCCGCGCGCCAGTTCTGCGGCGATTTCGCCATAGGCGGCGCGGACGCGCCAGGCTTTGGGCAGGCGCAAGACGATTTCGGTAATCGCGTAGCGACCGGAAAGATGCCAACCTTCGCGCTTGAACAGGCTCTCACGGTAGCCAAAGGCGCAGTCGCGGGCGGCAAAGGTGAGCGTTTCGCCACTCGCCAGATCCAGCGCGGTGAGTTGGTGCAGAAAGTCGCTGATCTCCGCGCCGTAAGCGCCGATATTCTGGATGGGCGCAGCGCCCGCCGCACCGGGAATGCCGATGAGATTTTCCAGTCCCGGCCAGCCGGAAGCCAGCGTCCACGCCACAAAATCCGACCAGTTTTCTCCGGCGGCGGCGGCAAGGTAAATATACGCAGCGTCTTCGCTGATCCGGCGTTTGCCCGGAATGTCCATATGCAGGACAAAGCCGGAGAAATCGCCCGCCAGCAGCAAGTTGGAGCCGCTGCCAAGCACAAAGCGCCGCCGCCCGATGAATTCAGGATGCCGGACGAGCGCGATCAATTGTTCGACGCTGTGGATACGGGCAAAAAATCCGGCGCGCGCGGGCAGCGCCAGCGTGTTGTACGGCGTGAGATCGACTTGGGAGGTTACAAAATCAGGCAGCATGGGGATAGGCATCAGGAAACCCGCAACATGCGCTCCAACGCAGCGCGGGCAGGTTCGGCTTCATGTTCCGGCACGACAATGGGATTGACAGCCTCTCCGGCGGCGAGGTTTTCCAGCGTCCAGGCGAGGTGTTGCGGGTCGATGCGTTGCATGGTTGAGCACATGCAGATGAGGTTGGACATGAACTGCACCGTTTTTCCCTCTGGCGCGACTTCCTTTGCCAGACGCTCGACCAGATTCAGTTCCGTACCTACCAGCCAGCGCGTGTTGGCGGGCGCTGCCTTGATGGTCTTGACGATCAACTCGGTGGAGCCGACATAATCGGCGGCGGCGCAGACGGCAAAATTGCATTCCGGGTGGGCGATGACCAACGCATCCGAAGCGCGGGCGCGAAAGGCGTCGATCTGGCTTTTCTGGAACATCTGATGCACCGCGCAATGGCCTTTCCAGAGCAGGATTTTCGCCTGTGTAATGGCTTCCGGCGTCAGGCCGCCCAACGGCAGATCCGGATCCCACATCTGCATGGCTTCCAGTGGAATGCCCAGCTTGTGCCCGGTCCAGCGTCCCAGATGTTGATCGGGAAAAAAAAGGAGCTTCGGACGTTGGGCAAACGCCCACTCCGCAATGGCGCCCGCGTTGCTGGAAGTGCAGACAATACCGCCGTGCCGACCACAAAAGGCTTTCAAGTCGGCGGCGGAATTGATATAGGTGACGGGCGTAAATTCCGCTTCCACGGCCATGATTTCGGAGAGTTCGCGCCAGCAGCGTTCCACTTTGGCGAGGTTTGCCATGTCCGCCATTGAGCAGCCCGCCGCCAGATCGGGCAGGAGCGTCGTCTGTTGCGGGCGGGAGAGGATATCCGCGACTTCCGCCATGAAATGCACCCCGCAAAAGACGATGTGCGGCGCGTCGGTTTGGGCGGCAAGGCGCGCGAGTTTCAGGGAGTCGCCCGTCAGATCGGCGTGTTGATAGATGTCGGCGCGCTGGTAATGGTGGCAGAGCAGCACCGCCGCCTTGCCCAGACGGGCGCGCGCGGCGCGGATGCGTTCCTGGCATTCGGCGTCCGGCAGGCCGCTGTAGGCGTCGAAGGACAAGGCGCTCATCGCTTCTCTGCGTCCGGCGTCAATCCTGAAACCAGGGCAGACCCGCCAGTCGCCAGCCACCGACCTTGCCGCGTTGCGCGTTGGCGTCCTTGTCGCCTTCAAACCCTTCGAGCACGTTGTAGCAGGCGGTGTAACCCGCGCGGGTGGCGTCGCGGCTGGCGTCGTCCGAGCGGTTGCCGCTACGGCAGATGAACAGCACCAGCGCCTCGCGGTCGACCTGGGTTTTCAGCTGGCGCATGAAATTGGGATTATTCGCGCCGCTGGGATAAAACGCCCATTCGATTTCCACCGCGTCGGGGATGCGTCCGATCAGTTCCAGTTCGGCGCGGGTGCGAATATCCACGAGCTTCGCGCCCGGCGCGAGTTGCCAGACATCGTGCGCTTCCATTGGCGTCAGCGCCCCGGCATAGGCAAGCTGCATGGCTTGGGCGCGGTCATGCGCCAATTGTAATATATCGTTGAGTTTTCCCATTTGGAGTCAAACATCTGTCATCAAAGAAAAAAGGCAGTATAACGGATCAGGCATCCGGAATTCAGAAAAGGCGTAGCGCGATTTTTCCTGCGGATCAGACTTGACCATTACAGTCCGTAGCTTTAGCCTATCCGCCAACGAAACCCGCAAGCGAGAGAGAATGGCAAAATGCTGAAAAGCGTTTGTAACGAAAACGCCACCCGGAAGGTGGCGTTGATGTGTTCTGGCTCCCCGACCTGGGCTCGAACCAGGGACCTACGGATTAACAGTCCGGCGCTCTACCGACTGAGCTATCGAGGAAAAGAGGGTCGGATTCTATAAGAGGGCGTCAATTGCCGTCAACTCCCGCGCGGCGTCTGCGTATCCATAAAAATTGCACGATGCGTTATCGAAGGAAACCGTAATGTCAGAAAAAACTGTAACGTCCGCATCCTCCGGCGCAGCATCCGCAAAGGCGGATGGCGACAAAGCGTCCGCGCAACGCAGGCGCGTCTATAGAAAAACGTCGGCTGGCGAAGACGCCATCGTTCAGCGCGCCAAGGTGGAAGAACGCCAGCAGCGCATGATACTGGTGCTCATCGACGGCAAGGCGTCGGTGCAGGAATTAAGCGCGAAAATCGGCGATCTTCAGATGACCGAGGAAGCCATTGCGGCGCTGGAAAAAAACGGGCTTATCGAGTTTGACCACATCGCGGAAGAGCATCCCTCGACCGACGCGCCGCACCACAAACCTTCGCCGCTTTCCCATTTTTCAACCTTCGGCGAAAAATCCGCAGGAATGCGGGCGGCGGTGGGCGCGTCCGCCCGGTCTGCTCCTCCGTCCGCCCGCCTGGACGAACAATTCGTCCATTCGCAAGCGGTCAGCCTTTCCTCGGCGCAAACCGTTTTGTCGGATACGTCCATTCTGCCGCCGCCCGCGCGTCCCGCGCCGCCAGCACCGCCGCCGCCGATTGTCATTCGTTCTACCGCCTTGCCCAAAAGCAGAACCACGTCCGGCAGCGATTTCATGGCGGAGGCGCTGGTGTTGCCCGTGCCGATTCCCGACCCGGATCCGGAACCCGAATTCAAGCCGTTGAAAGTGCGCAAACCCTTGCGCGAAACGCATCCGCGCGCCTATGTCTGGGTGCGCTATTCCCTGATGGCGCTGGGCGCGGGCGCGCTTTGCGTCACTTTTGTCATGGCCTGCGTCCTGCTTTACCCGTATAACAGCAAGCGTTCGGAATTGGAGGCGCGGCTTGCCCGCGTTCTGGGCGTTCCAGTCAGCATCGGTCAGGTCACGCCGAATTTTTCGGACTGGCGGCTGGAATTGCGGCAGGTGCGTTTTGGCGAGACCGAACAGAGCGGAACGCTGGAATCCGTCTATCTGCCGGGGGTATTTTCCTGGCTGTTTTTCGAGACGCCGGACAGTTCCGGCGATCCGGTGGAATTGATGGCGGGATCGCTGGAAGTCGCCGCCATTATCGGCTGGTTGGGCGAGACTGCCGATGGCGCGCCGGAATGGTTGCGTTTCAGCCGTCTGGCGCTGACGCTGGGCGGCAATCCGCTGGCGGTTTTTGAAGGCGAACTGCGCCGTGACGCAGAGGGGCGTCTGCTGAAGGCCACGCTGAAAAGCGCCGAACCTTACTGCCAGATGGAATTCCTGCCGCCGCCCGCCGCATTGGGCAACGCGCCGTCGGCGCTGGCGGCCTTTACGCTGGATGTCAGCGGTTGGCTGCCTTCCGCGCGCTTTCCGGCGCGTCTGGATCATGTTACGGGCAAGGGAAAGCTGTATCCGGATCGGGTTGTGCTGGAAGAGGTCAATCTTTTCCTGCTGAACGGTCAGTACAAAGGGCGGCTGGAAGCGGGCTGGCGGCGCGATGGTCTGGTGGAGAAGTTGCAGGGACAGGGCGTATTGAGCCGTTTGCAGATTGCCGAACTCATGCGCGTCTGGGGCATTGCCAACGGACCAGGCGCGCGCGGCGTCAATCTTGGCTTGAATGGCGAGCTTTCCGGCGCGCTGCGCTTTCAGACTCAAGGCGATACGCTGGCGCTCTGGCGTAAAAACCTGAACGCCAGCGGCGAACTGAACGCGGACAACGCCGTTTTGCAAGGCATTGATCTGGTGCGCCTGGTCTACAGCGGCAGTCGGGGCGCGCTGACCCACAACCGGAACGCGGCGACCAAATTCCAGAAACTTTCCATCGCCGCCTTTCGTCTTGGCCCGGAAGGCTTTACGCTGCAACGTCTGCAATCCCGCTCCAGCGTGATGCACAACGAGGAAGGCGAAATCACCGTCGCGCCCAACGGCGTTCTTTCCGGCTACGCCAGACTGTTTCTGGGCAATGACAATCGTCTGGAGAACACCCTCCTCCTGAACGGGCGTTATCCGGGCTTACGGACGGAACTGATCGGGCCAATAAACGCTGTGTCCGAGTCGTCGGAAACGGAAATCCGCTGATTCGCGGTCTGCAAAGGAAGTCCTGAATAACCCGCCCACCACCCTTTGCCGCAAGCGGGCGAGGAGGAGACCCCTGCCGCGCATTCCTGCGTCCTTGCGTTTGTCGGCGCCAGGATGCCGCATGAATTGTTGTGTTTTTACAACAAGAAAAAGTTTTTTGCATGAACGCGCAAGTTTTGTTTGGCGCGGGGATTTTGACGGCGTTATAGTCCGCTTCGCCTTGGTTCCCGTGTTGCGCGCTTTTCTTACAGGCAGTGCGATGCGGTTTTTTTAAATGTAGCACCACCTGTGGAGAAAAATTCCATGCAAAAGAAACTCATCGCGCTTGCCGTCGCCACCCTGGCCTCCGGCGCTGTCCTTGCCCAATCCAATGTCACCGTTTACGGCGCCATCGATGTCGGCTACACCAATCGCGGCGACGCCAAGATTGCGCCGGGCCACGCCAAACCCGGCAGCACCAACCAAATCAACTCCGGACAATCCGATACCTCCAAGATCGGCTTTACCGGCGTTGAAGACTTGGGCAATGGCGTCAAAGCCCTGTTCGTGCTGGAAGCCGGTTTTTACGCGGATGATGGCAAGATTAACGATCAGCTGTTCAGCGAACAGGCCTTCCTCGGCTTGACCGGCGGTTTCGGCACCGCCATCGCCGGTCGTCTGGTTGCCCCGCGTCATGGCTTCCTGGCTTCCATCGATCCTTTCGGCGCGGGCACGGTCGGTCAATACCGCAATGTATACAGCGACAGCCCGGTGTTGGGTTATGCCGCTTGGGATCCGGATCGCGTTGACAACGCCGTTGCCTACGTTTCCCCCTCTTTTGGCGGCTTCAATGTGACGGCGGCTTACGCCACCAACGCCATCAGTCAGGAAACTGCTGGAAACGATGGTGATTTCAAGACCATCGCGATTCTGCCGCGTTACACCAACGGCCCGCTGGATGTCGGTGTTTCCTACCAGCGCATCAAGAATGACGCAGCAATCCCCCTTACTCCCCTTGCCGATGTGAAGCTCACGTCCTTGTCGGTCGGCGCTTCCTATGACTTCAAGGTGGTCAAGGTGGGTGCGTTTTACGACCAAACCAAGCTGGATGCTGGCGCCCCCGCTACCGCTGACGGCGTTAAGCACAAGGTCTGGCTGGTCGGCGTGACGGTTCCCTTTGGCAAAAACGCCATTCAAGCGTCCTACACCCAGTCCAAGTACGACGGCTGGTACGATGACGACAAGGCCAGGCAATGGGCGATTGGGTACACCTACGCGCTCTCCAAGCGCACCAATTTCTACGCCGCCTATTCGGACATCAAAAATGATGGCGTCCGTAATGTCGGCGTGGATGATGCATCCAACAACATTGGCGGCATTCATGACGCCAACGACACTCGGATAGGCGCCTACGAACGGGGCATCCAGCTCGGCCTGAAGCACACGTTCTAATCCTTTCAGGAGGACAACGAAAAACGGAGGCGCAAGCCTCCGTTTTTTTGTGGGTGGATACGAGGGAAAATTATCGTCATTTCCGTCCAGCAAATTGATCGTCATTCCCGCGCAAGGGCGCGGATGCGTTAGAATGCCCTCCATGTTGAACTTTCCCCCCTTGTCCCCCATGTTTTCCATTCCGGTTCGCATGTATTACGAAGACACTGACGCCGGTGGCGTGGTGTATTACGCCAGTTACCTGAAATTTTTTGAACGCTGCCGCACTGAATGGGTGCGGAGTCTGGGTTGCGACCAGGCGGCCCTGTTGCGCGATGAAGGCATTGTTTTTGTCGTGCGGAATGTGGCGGTGGACTATCTTGCGCCCGGACGACTGGATGATTTGTTGCGTATCGGTCTTGCGGTGGAAAAGATTGGGCGGGCGCGGATTGATCTGCTCCAGTCGGCGTTCAGGGGCGATACGCCGCTGGTGACGGGGCGCGTTTCCATTGTCACCGTCTGCGTGACGGGCGAAGGCGCGGACGCCCGCATCAGCGCCGTGCCCATTCCCGACAGCCTGCGACAAAAACTGGAGTCCCGCCCATGAATTTCACCCAGGACATGTCCATCCTGCAACTGGTGCTCAACGCCAGCGCGGTTGTGCAGGCTGTCATGGTCTTGCTGGCGGTGGTTTCCCTGATGTCCTGGTTTTACATCTGCGTGAAATGGTTTGCCACGCATGACGCGCGGCGCAAGACCGAACGCTTCGAGCGTGATTTCTGGTCGGGCGGCGACCTGCATCATCTCTACAACAGCGCCGCCACGGGACGCCACCACGCGGGCAGCATGGAGCGCATCTTCGAGGCGGGCTTCCGCGAATTCACCAAACTCAAGGGACAAAAGGGGCTGGAAGCCAGCGACGTGATCGACGGTTCCCGCCGCGCCATGCGCGCCACTTACCAACGCGAAATGGATGGATTGGAAGCGCACCTGGCCTTTCTCGCCTCCGCCGGTTCCGTCTCGCCCTACATCGGCCTGTTTGGCACGGTCTGGGGCATCATGCACGCTTTTCGCGCTTTGGGTAATGTCGGTCAGGCGACGCTTTCTTCTGTCGCGCCGGGCATTGCCGAAGCGCTGGTCGCCACCGCCATCGGCCTGTTCGCCGCCATTCCCGCTGTGCTCGCCTATAACCGCTTTTCGCATGAAATCGACCGGCTGGCGACGCGCTATGAATCCTTTATGGAGGAATTTTCCAACATCCTCCAACGCCAGATGCGCTAGGGATCGCCATGCGCCAACGCCGCCTGAAAAACGAAATCAACGTCGTCCCTTATATCGACGTGATGCTGGTGCTGCTGGTGATTTTCATGGTCGCCGCGCCGATGATGCAGACGGGTTCCGTCGATTTGCCCAGCGTGGAAAAATCCAGCGTCGCGCCGGAAAATCCGCTGCGGGTGGAAGTCGGCGCGAATGGCGCGTTAACGTTTGTCGACAAAAGCGGCGCGCGCGTCGTGGACAAGGCGGAACTTGCCGCCCTGCTGACGGCGGCGCAGGCGACAACCCCGCAGCCCGCCATATTGGTGGCGGGTGACAAAGCCGCCCGCTACGAATCGGTGCTCATGGCGCTCGATGAAATCAAGGCCAGGGGATTTACGCGCGTGGGGTTGGAAACCGCGCGCAAGTAGCCGTGTCCCGCCATTACGCCATGCTGCCGACAAAAACACCGCCGGAACCCGGAAGAAAACTGGCGCTGCTGTTCACCATCGCCATGCATAGCCTGTTGGCGCTGGCGCTTTTTCTGGGCGTACAGTGGAAAACCGAACACGCCGCCGTGGAAGTGGAACTTTGGTCGCCTACGCCGCGTCCCGCCACGCGCCCGCCAGCGTCGCCGCCTCCGCCGCGCAGCGAACCCGCGCCGCGTCCCGAACCCGCGCCCGTAAAAGCGCCGGACATCGCCCTTCAGAAAGACAAGAAGGAAGAAAAAAAGAAACCGCAGCCCAAACCGACCGCGCCGGATTTCCGCGATCTGCTCCGGCAGGAGGATCAGGACAGAAAAACCCGTGAACGCGCCAGTCAGGAAGCGCGCTTGCGGGCGGAAGCGGAAGCCGAACAGCGCGCCGCCGGATTGCAGGCCGCCGAAAACGCCTGGGGTGAGCAAATCAAGAACAAGGTACGCGGCAACATCGTGCGGCCTCCGAACATCGAAGGTAACCCGGAAGCCTTTTTAATCGTAACCCTGCTGCCGACGGGCGAAGTGCTTACCGTGCGCGTTGTCCGCTCCAGCGGCAATCCCGCGCTGGATGCCGCCATTGAACGCGCTTTCCTGAAATCCTCACCCCTGCCCAAACCTGCCGACCCGGCAGCATTTAAACGCACCCTTGAAATTACTTTTTTCCCCTACGACTGATGTGTTTTCAGGAGATGCCGCGCAGAGCATGAATACCAAAGTCAGGTATTCATGGAGTTTGCCGACAAAGCCGCCCGAGTCATCCTTTGTATGAGGGATGGGGTTGCCGGTTTCCTCCCTTTCAAAGGGGTGGGGTTTTCCGCTACGCTAACCACATAAACAACCTGCGCCTGATTATTCTGGATTTTGCGTCCTTTCATTCAGAACCTGCGTTTTACCCTATCCCCATCCCCAGCCCTTCCCCTTGAAGGGGAAGGGAGTGAAGCAAGCACCGTTCATATTTTCATGATAAACACGTCCATGCGATTACCTTGGAACGCCGCGCCGGAGGCATTTTGTTTTACGTGGTTTCCGCGTCAATGGAAGGGGCGACGCGCACCACTTCTTCCAGGGAGGTTTGTCCCGCCGCCACTTTTTGCGCGCCGGAAATCCGCAGCGCCAACATGCCTTCGCGGTACGCCTGTTCGCGCACGGCGGCGACATCGGTTTCCTTGCCGATCAGTTTCCGCAGGTTCGGACTCATCACCAGCAGTTCATAAATGCCCAGCCGTCCGGAAAAGCCGGTCATGCGGCATTCCAGACAGCCCACCGGATGAAAAATCTGCGCTGGTTCCTGCGATTTCCAGGGCGCGAGCAGGCTGCGCCAGACTTCCCGGTCCACCTCCTCGATCGGCGCGGGTTTTTTGCAGTGCGGGCACAGGGTGCGCACCAGACGCTGCGCCATGATGCCCAGCAGGGTGGCGTTGATGAGATAGCCGGGTATGCCCAGATCCTGCAAGCGGGTAATCGCCGCCGCTGCGTCATTGGTATGCAGCGTGGACAGCACCAGATGCCCGGTCAATGCCGCCTGAATCGCCATCTCCGCCGTTTCCAGATCGCGGATTTCGCCGATCATGATGATGTCCGGGTCTTGCCGCATCAGGGCGCGCACCCCTTCGGCAAAACCGGTTTCCAGTACCTGTTGCACCTGCATCTGGTTGAAGGCCGGCTCCATCATTTCAATCGGATCTTCGATGGTGCACACATTTACTTCCGGCGTCGCCAGTTGTTTCAGCGTGGAATAGAGCGTCGTGGTTTTGCCGGAGCCGGTCGGTCCGGTGACGAGAATAATGCCATTCGGCTTGGTGGTCATGGATTGCCAGCGCGACAGGTCGTCGTCGGAAAAGCCCAGTTGCGCGAAATCGCGCACCAGCACTTCCGGATCAAAAATACGCATCACCAATTTTTCGCCAAAGGCGGTCGGCAGCGTGGACAGCCGCAATTCCACTTCGTTGCCATTGGGCAGGCGGGTCTTGATGCGCCCGTCCTGCGGACGGCGTTTTTCGATCACGTCCATGCGTCCCAGCAGCTTGATGCGGCTGGTCATGGCCGCCATGACCACCGCCGGAATCTGGTAGACCTGATGCAACACGCCATCGATGCGAAAGCGCACGAGACCGATTTCGCGCCGGGGTTCGATGTGGATGTCGGAGGCGCGCTGGTCAAAGGCGTATTGCCAGAGAAAATCGACAATCCGCACAATGTGCTGGTCATTGGCGTCCAGTTGTTGATTGACGCGCCCCAGTTCAACCAGTTGTTCAAAGCTGGACAGCCCGCTGCTCTGAACCCCTGATTGCACCGCCCGTTTGACCGATTTGGCGAGATTGAAAAATTCCACCAGATAGCGGCCCACATCCACCGGATTCGCCAGCACCCGCCGGACTTTGCGCTGAAGCGCGTGCTCAAGCTCCTTTTCCCATTCGCGCAGGTAAGGCTCGGCGGTGGCGATGGTGAGTTCCCGCGCGTCCATGCCCACCGGCAGGATGGAAAAGCGCGCCGCGTAGGTGCTGGAGACCACATCCGAAACGCTGGAAAAATCGACCTTGAGCGGGTCGATATGCTGATAGGGCAAGCCGACATGATCCGCCAGCCATTCCGTCAGCGCCTCCAGATGCAGGACGCCGTGCGGCGGCGAAGCCCGTCGCCACTTGCGTTCGGCGATGATGATCAATGGATGCTGCGCGCTGATTCTGCCGCCGCGCGCGTGGCGCAATTCCTCGACATCCCTGGGCGCGACCATGCCATCCGCTTCCAGCCAGCTCAGCACTTCGTCCAGATCCAGTTTATGTTCGCGCGTGTGCCGATGTTCTTCGCGCATCGGCTTGTGTTCGCGTTCCGACGCGGGGGGAGCGACTGTTTTCACGGTAAGTCGGCAAAAAGAAAAGGAAGGCGCTTACTATAACATTCATGCGCCGCCGCGCTTCAGGCAGGACTTCATGTTAATTCCCGATCCTTGATTTTTGTTTGCTGCTATAATCGCGTCCATGCCTTTGTCTTCCCTTACTTCCGCCGCGCTTGGGGCGCTCCTTTCCACCTTGTTTGGATCGCCCGTCGAACTTGCCGAACCGTCACAAGAGATTGTTGTGCCGTCGGTAGGGCGGTCGTTTCCGGCGGGGGTGCGTTTGGGGCTGTTGAAGGCATCGCCCGCCAACGAACGCGCCATCATCAATGATCGCGCCTTCCTTACCGCGCCGGGCTTGCAGATCCGCAATGAGGCCAACCGGATTATCCTGCCCACCATGCTGACCGGCGCCAATTTCACGGTGCTTTACAAAATGGACGCCACGGAAAGCAGCGTGTGGCGCATCTGGATTCTGACGCCAGCGGAAATCGCCTCGATCAAGGCCGGGATTCAGGTCGTGGCGCAACAACCCGTAGAAGAAGAACAAACGACGGAATCCGAAACCGCAACCGATACGGATTCTGAAACCTCCACAACCGAGTGACTGGTTGTGCCGTTCAATCGCTGATTTTCCCCATGCCGAAAAAGCTGTTTGTCCGCACCTTCGGGTGTCAGATGAACGAGTACGATTCCGACAAGATGTTTGATGTGCTCGCCGCCAGTGAACCGGTGGTCAGAACCGCTACGCCCGAAGACGCGGACATCATCCTGTTCAATACCTGTTCCGTGCGCGAAAAGGCGCAGGAAAAGGTGTTTCATGACCTGGGGCGCATCCGGCATCTGAAAAAAAAGAATCCGGCGCTGGTGATTGGCGTGGGCGGTTGCGTCGCCAGCCAGGAAGGCGAGGCCATCGTGACGCGCGCGCCCTATGTCGATCTGGTGTTCGGGCCGCAGACCTTGCACCGTCTGCCGCAACTCATGGCTGAACATCGGGCGAGCGGCGCGTCGGTCGTGGATATTTCCTTTCCCGAAATCGAAAAATTCGACGCTCTGCCGCCTGCCGACATCCGGGGCGCGTCGGCTTTTGTCTCGGTCATGGAAGGCTGTTCCAAGTTCTGCGCTTTCTGCATCATTCCCTACACGCGCGGCGACGAAATTTCCCGCCCCTTCGCCGACGTGCTGGCGGAGATCCGGCGGCTCGCCGCGCTCGGCGCGCGCGAGGTGACGCTGTTGGGGCAAAACGTCAATGCCTATCGGGGCGCGTTGCCGGAGAGTGATGTCGAGGCCGATCTGGCGATGCTGATTGAAGCGGTCGCCGAAGTCCCCGGCATTGAGCGCATTCGCTACACCACTTCGCATCCGCGCGAGATGACGGCGCGGCTCTTTGCGACCTACGCCTGTGTGCCCAAGCTGGTGTCGCACCTGCATCTGCCAGTGCAGGCGGGGTCTGACCGGGTGCTGGCGGCGATGAAGCGCGGCTATACGGCATTGGAATACAAATCCATTGTCCGCAAGTTGCGCGCCGCCCGTCCCGACATTGCCATTTCCTCTGATTTCATCGTCGGCTTTCCCGGCGAAACGGAGGCCGATTTCGGGCAGACCATGCAATTGATCGAAGACGTGGGTTTTGACGCTTCCTACTCCTTCCTGTTCAGTCCGCGCCCCGGCACGCCAGCGGCGGAAATGGCGGACGACACGCCCGCCGAGGTGAAATCGGCGCGGCTTTCGCGGCTGCAAAAACGCATTGAGGCGCAAGCGCAAGCCATTTCACAGGCGATGCTGGGGACAACGCAGCGGGTGCTGGTGGAAGGCGTTTCCAAAAAAAATCCGCGCGAACTGGCCGGACGCACGGACAACAACCGCGTCGTTAATTTCGTCGGCAATCCGCGCCAGATTCATCACTTTGTCGAGGTAAAGATTACCGGGGCGCTGCCGCATTCCCTGCGCGGCGAGGTGGTGATTCGTGAATAATCCGGCGCAACGTCCGCAAAGCATAAAATTTTCGCCGGTGGATAACCCGCGCCTTGCCCGGCTGTGCGGCCCGCTGGACGAAAATCTGCGCCAGATCGAAACCGCGCTGGATGTGCGTATTTCCCGACGCGGCGAACGTTTTACCGTCGCGGGCAAGGCGGCGACGGAAGCTGTGGCGGCGCTGGAACTGTTTTATCGGCAAGCTGCCGACAACTTGAGCATCGACGCCATTCAACTGGGACTGATCGAATTACGCAACGCTCCCCTGCGTCGAGCCTTGACGCCGGAAGCGGCGCGCGTTCCCGCCGCTTCCGGCATTTCCGATCCGCTGGACGGCCCGCAACTCCTCACCCGCAAGGCCGAACTGCATGGACGCACACCGCGTCAGGTCGAATACCTGAAACACATTCAGGCGCATGACATCACCTTCGGCATGGGGCCGGCGGGAACCGGCAAGACCTATCTCGCCGTCGCTTGCGCCGTAGACGCGCTGGAACGCGAGTTGGTCGAGCGCATCATCCTTACCCGTCCGGCGGTGGAAGCGGGCGAGCGTCTGGGCTTTTTGCCCGGCGATCTGGCGCAGAAGGTCGATCCTTACCTGCGCCCGCTCTACGACGCCCTCTATGATCTGATGGGTTTCGAGCGCGTCACCCGCCTCTACGAAAAAGGCGTACTGGAAATCGCGCCGCTCGCTTTTATGCGCGGACGCACGTTGAATCATGCCTTTGTGATTCTGGATGAAGCGCAGAACACCACGCCGGAACAGATGAAAATGTTTTTGACGCGCATCGGTATTGGCGCGCGCGCGGTTGTTACCGGCGATCCTTCGCAGGTCGATCTGCCCAGGGGACAAAAAAGCGGACTGACGGAAGCGGCGGAAATCCTGGGCGAAGTGCGCGGCATTGCCTTTACCCGCTTTTTAAAAGAGGACGTGGTGCGACATCCGCTGGTGGCGCGTATCGTCGCCGCCTACGAACAGCAGGAAAAAGCATGAGCCGCCGCCTGGATTTTTCCGTGCAATATGCCTGCGAACGCGCCGGATTGCCGACGCGGGCGCAATTTTTCGCCTGGGCGCGGGCGACATATGCGGGCGGCGGACAAGTCACCCTCCGTCTGGTCGCGCCGGAAGAAGGCCAACGGCTGAACCGCGACTATCGCGGCAAGGACTGCGCCACTAACGTGCTCTCCTTTCCCTACGCGACGGAGCCGCAACTTTGCGGCGATCTGGTCATCTGTCCGGCAGTCGTCGCCCGTGAGTCCGCTGAACAGGGCAAACCGCCGGAAGCGCATTACACCCATCTCACCGTGCATGGCGTCCTGCATCTGCAAGGCTGGGATCACGAAACGCCAGAGGCCGCCGCCGCGATGGAACAACGCGAACGCGCCATTCTCGCCATTCTGGGCTATCCTGATCCCTATCTCTGACTGGACGCCAAAAGACTATGAGCATACCGGGTTTATTTGAGCGGCTTTCTTTACTCCTGCTGCGCGAACCGGAAGACCGCGAACAGGTGTTGTTGCTGTTGCATTCCGCCTTTGAAAAAAACCTCATGGACGCGGACGCGCTCTCCATCATCGAAGGCGCGCTGGCGGCATCCGAAACACGGGTGGCGGAGGTGTTGATTCCACGCGCCAAGATGGATGTCATCGACATCCACGCGCCGCTGTCCGAAATTCTTCCTGTCGTCCTGGAAACCGCGCACTCGCGTTTTCCCGTGGTCGATGGCGACCGCGACAACGTGCAGGGCATCCTGCTCGCCAAGGATTTGCTGCGGATGCAGGTGGAGCCGGAATTCAACCTGCGTGACTGGCTGCGTCCGGCGGTGTTTATCCCCGAATCCAAACGCCTGAACGTGCTGCTCAGGGAATTTCGCGTCTCGCGCAATCACATGGCTATCGTCGTCGATGAATACGGCGGCGTCGCCGGACTGGTGACGATTGAGGACGTGCTGGAACAAATCGTCGGCGACATCGAGGACGAATACGACTTTGACGAAGCGCACGACAACATCCGCCAGGACGCCGCCGGACGCTACCGCGTCAAGGCGCAGACCGAGATCGGGGATTTCAACGCCGCCTTCGATACGCGCTTTTCCGACGAAGACTGCGACACCATCGGCGGCCTGATCCTGCGCCATCTGGGACGTGTGCCCAAGCGCAACGAACTGGTGGACATCGGTGGTCTGCGCTTTCACGTCCTGCGCGCCGACAGCCGCCGCCTGTACACTCTGGTGGTCGACCGCCTGCCTCAGGACGCCGCCGGCACGGACGCGGCGGCGCGTGACGCCCTATCACCACAGGAAACGCCCGATGCTGCGCCGCCCTTGCCATAATCCGACAAACAAGACATTGAATCCTGCTTCCCGCGCTCTTTCCCCGTTGCGTCTCTGGATATGCGCCTTGCCCGCCCGCCTGCAACAGGGGCGACTGGCGTTGCTGCTTTCCGCGCTGACTGGCGCGCTCGGCGTATTGAGCTTCGCGCCGCTGGAACACTTCTGGCTCATGCCTTTTTTGCTGGCCTTGCTGTTCCAGCTTTTGCGTTCCGCCGAAAACTGGCGTCAGGCCGCGTGGCGGGCGACATTGTTCGGATTGGGACTGTTTCTTGCGGGCGTTTCCTGGGTATATGTGAGCATGTACGTCTATGGTGGGCTTTCCATGGTCATGGCGGCCCTGCCCACCCTGTTGCTCTGCTTCATTCTCGCAACGGGACATCCGGCGTTGGGCGGCCTGTTTCATTACTACATGCCGAAGACGCCGGGGCGTCAGGCGCTTTTTTACGCCGCGCTCTGGCTATCCATTGAATTGCTCCGGGGTTGGCTGTTTACCGGCTTTCCCTGGTTGGCGCTGGGCTATTCGCAAACGCCGCCCAGTCCGCTGGCGGGGTTTGCGCCCATTCTGGGCGTCTATGGCGTTTCCTTTTTCACTGCCCTGATTTCCGCTTGGCTGGTTTGCGGTTCCCGAAAACGTCCCTGGCCCTGGATTGCCGTGCTACTGACCCTGCTATCGGGTTGGGGATTGCGTCATTACGCCTGGACAGAGCCGGTAGGCGAGCCGATCCGCGTGGCGCTGATTCAGGGCAACATCGCGCAGGGATTGAAATGGCGACCGGAAAAATATAGCTACACCCTGAGCCTGTACCGCGACCTGATCGCGCAGAATCCAGCGCAACTCACCGTGCTGCCGGAAACCGCAATTCCCGTCTTTTATGACAATATTGATAAAGACTACCTGCGCGAACTGAAATCGCTGGCGATGCGCGAGAACGGCAATCTGGTGATGGGCGTGCTGACCCGCGTGGACGCGAAAACCTACTGGAACAGCGCCGTCAGTCTGGGCGTCGCGCCCGGTCAGAGCTATTCCAAGGCGCATCTGGTGCCGTTCGGGGAATACGCGCCTTTTGGTTTTGACTGGTTCCTGAATATTCCCATGGCCAGTTTCAGCAGCGGCCCGGTATGGCAACCGCCGCTTGAACTGGGGGCGCAGAAAGTCGCTGTCAATATCTGCTATGAGGATTTGTTCGGACACACCCTTTCCGCGCCGCTGCCGGAGGCGACCTTGCTGGTCAATATGTCCAATACCGCCTGGTTCGGGCGCTCGCTGGCGCAAAGCCAACACCTGCAAATCGCCCGGATGCGCGCGCTGGAAACCGGACGCACCATGCTGCGCGCCACCAATACCGGCATGACCGCCGTTATCACGCCCGACGGCAAGGTGCAGGACGTGCTGCCGCAATTCACCATCGGCGTCCTGACCGCGACCGTGCGCGGCCATACGGGCCTGACCCCCTATATCCTCTGGGGCGATGGCGGCGTACTGTTCCTGATCCTGCTGACCCTCTACGTCAGTTTGCGAAGGGATGTCCAGAGGACGGAAGACAGAGGACCGTAAAAGTTATCGGCGGCCTTCCCTTCCGTCTGCGGTCCTTTGTCTCCGGATGCATCCTCAGTCATCCGATCCCCGTGACGATTTGATCAGGCGTCCGTGCGTGGACTGGCGGGGGCGGGCGTTGTTGGGGTAGAGGCGGGCGAAGACGGCTTCCTGGGCTGCGGAGAGCGTGACCGGCGTTTGCAGCACCACCCAGATCACGCCTTCTTCGCAGGGCGGGCGAGTCATTGAACCCATGAAGGTATGATAGCCGCGCTGTTCGGGCAGCATCTGGTTCAGGTCGAAATCAGCGTCCGGCGTCACGACGCGGTTCTGTTCCAGCGGCAGGTAATTCAGCACCTGCCGGATAAAGGGATTCTCCGTCCCGACTTCCAGCATCACCGCCACCAGCAGACGCTCGCCATCAAAGGCGCGATGTTCCAGATGCGCGCTCATGACAAAGGTTTGGTCTTCGATGCTGACCTCGCCCGGACGCTGGAACGTGACGCGCTCCAATGCGTAGGATTTGCCCATCAGGGTCAGCGCGTCGCCAAAACCCTGCGCCTCGATGCCGCGTCCGGTATCCAGCACGGAAAAACGCGCAGGCACGTAGTCGAAAAGAAGCGGCTCCAGATCCACCGCAATGCTGTCCTGAATCCGGATGGGCGACTGTCGCCGACCCTCGCGGCAAAGCAGGTTTTCCGGCGCGACATCCGCCCAGTATTCCGGCCCGCCGGGGCCATCGTAGCTCCAGGTCAACAGACGCGGCGTTTCGACGGCAGGCGGCGTCACCGCATTCTGCTTTGCGCCCGCGCCGTGCGTATGGCTGTAGACCGTCGCCTGTTTGCCTGCCGTCACGGGTTTGCCCACGGCGGCGCGAATGTTGTCCAACTGTTTTTTGATGATGGCCTCATTGGATTGCCGCAGGGCGGCGGCGGCGGATTCCGCGTCTGCCGCGAGCTTTTGCATATTGCCGCGCGTACCTGCCGGACGGCAGAGTTCGCGCATCACCTTTTCTTCCAGCGTGTTGCTGCGTACCGGCATGGCGGCGGCGGTTGGCATTTCGTCGCTCCGCAACACCGCTTCATCCGCTGTCAAAAAGCTGCGCCGCAGGGTCGCCGACGCGCGTTGGGCGCAGTCGTAGCGCGTCAGGGTCTGGATGTATTTGTAGCTGCCATTGGTGTGGACATCGACAATTTCCTTGTCCAGCCGCAAGCGGCTGATCGCCAGCACCTTGCCATCCGCCGCGCGCTGGATGCTGACGGTGTCCACTTCCATCGTCCGCCCCTTGTCGCTGGCGATGGTCCACCACACCGAAGCCGACGCGTCGGACGCGCCAACGACCAGCATCAGGAGCAGGAGGAAAAAACAGCAGCGCCTTGCGCTTTGGGGTATGCCTGTGTTCATCGGTTCACCTCTCATTCCGGATTCCCGAATCCGGATTCCTGCTCACGGATGCGCAACAGCCGTTCCGCCGCCTGCTGCAAGGCGCGACGATCTTTTTCCCCGACCTGTTGCAACGCCTGGGTGGGCGCGTGTAAAAATTTGTTCGTCAGGCGTTGCGAGAGCTGCAAAAGCGTCTTTTCCGCAGGCTCGCCCGCCGCCAGCCGTTTCAGGGCATGTTCCAGTTCGTGCCGACGGGCGCGTTCAAAAGTATCGCGCAGACTGCGAATCAGGGGAACGGTATCACGCGCCGCCAGCCAGTGCGCGAATTCCTCCACTTGCGTTCCGATAATCGCCTCGGCCTGCACCACGGCGGCCTGTCGGGATTCCATACCAGTCGCGACCACCTGCGCCAGATCATCGACCGTATAAAGAAACACGTCATCGAGTTCCCCGGCTTCCGGCTCAATGTCGCGCGGAACCGCCAGATCGACCATGAACAACGGACGATGCCGCCGCGCCCTGAGCGCCCGCTCCACCAGACCCAGGCCGATAATGGGCAGGGGCGAGGCGGTGCAGGAAACGATGATGTCGTGCCGCCACAGGCTGTCCGCCAGTTCGTCCAGACGAATGGCTGTCCCGCCCAGGCGTCCGGCGAGCGCCGCGCCGCGTTCCACGGTGCGATTGGCGACGGTAATCTGCCGGGGCGACTGGGCGCAAAAATGCGTGGCGCACAATTCAATCATTTCGCC
>JAIRZG010000040.1 GCA_031267345.1 Zoogloeaceae bacterium | reverse complement strand
CCATCGCCGCCGCCGCCGCCACTGCCCGCGCCATGATCGCTGCCGCCCATGCTGTCGCCGCCCGTGCCGCCCATGCCGCCGGCGCCGCCCGTGCCGCCTTCCAGCGTAAGGGTTCCCATCGCGTCGTCAGAAAGCATACGCTGCGCGCCATCGCCCTGGTCGTATCCGTATCGCCGCCGCGTCCGCCTGAACCTGCCGCGCCGCCATTGACATTCGCGCCGACCACGCCCGCCGCGCCGGACAGCCCTTGCTGCATTTTCCCGCCGCCCGCGCCAGCCGCGCCGCCGTTGATGCCCGCGCCGCCCGCGTCGCCCACGGCGTCTTCGTTCCCGCCCGCGCCGCCCGCGCCGCCCATACCCCCTGCTTCGCCTGTCATGCTATGGTCAGCGGCTTGCGCGGCGGGGTAGTTTATCGTCAGGATGCCCAAGCAAAGAATGAAAAAAATGCTTTTACGTAAAAAAGAAAACATGAAAAACGCTCCCGGAAATTGCAAAATGAGAAAGTACATGGTATAAAAATACCTGGATTGAAATAATGCGATACGGTTATGATTTTGTAACGATGACACATGAAAACGTAGCGCGTTTTGACGACGATGACATATTATTTAACGCGCGAAAAAAACGATGAAAGCGCCTTCACTGTGCCGTATCCTGAAACGCTGTTCCGTATCCTGAAACGCTGTTTTTTTCGCGCTTCGTTCTTCATGACCGCATCGCGTGAATGTCGTCGCTTCCGGATTTTCCTTGCAAAATAAAAACACCGACAGGTCTATGCCATGCCCGATTTGCCGTTCAGAAAAAAATGCTGTTCAGGTTTTGCCCTGGCGGTGCTCTTATTCTTCGCCGCGCCGCTGCGGGCGCAGGATGTCGTTCCTTTGCCGCCCACAGTGGTTCAGGCGTTGGCGGCGGCGCGGATACCTGAAAGTTCGGTCGCCGTCGTGGTGCAGGTCGTCGATCAGAAAACGCCGCGCATTAACCATAACGCGCAGCTTGTCATGAATCCGGCTTCGGTGATGAAGCTCGTCACCACCTATGCCGCGCTGGGTATGCTTGGTCCGGCGGCAAACTGGCAGACCGGCTTCTGGAGCGTGGTCGAAGCGGACGCAACCGGGCGTCTGCCGGGACATCTGTATCTGAAAGGCGGTGGCGACCCCGATTTCTCCCTGGAACGCTTCTGGATGTTGTTGCGCCAGTTGCGCGCGCGCGGCGTACGCCACATCGACGGCGATCTGGTGCTGGATCGCTCGCGCTTTACCCTGCCACCGCATGATCCCGCCGCTTTCGACCACCGTCCCTTGCGCGCCTACAACGTCGGGCCGGACGCGCTGCTCGTCGATGCCAACGCTTTACGTTTTCTCCTGCGTCCGGAAGGCGAACAGGTACGCTTTTCCCGCATCACGCCGCACGACAATCTGGAAGTCGTCACCCGGATTGTCCCCGGCAAGGGCGGCTGCAACGGCTGGCGCGAACGACTGAATTACGTCTGGCAGGCGAACCGGCTGGAAATCAGCGGCAGCTATCCGACAAGCTGCGATGAGCAAAGCCTGTTGCTGGCGCCGCTGTCGCCGGAGGCCCATGTGCAAGAACTGTTCCGCGCCCTCTGGCGGGAAATGGGCGGCACGTTGCGCGGCAAGGTGCGGACAGGCCAGACACCCGTTGAGGCGCGGCGACTGGCGACGCAGAATTCGCCGCCAGTCGCGGAAATCGTCCGCAGCGTCAATAAATGGAGTAACAACGTCATGGCGCGCCAGCTTCTTCTCGCGCTGGGCGGCGAAGAAGGCACGCCGGAATCCGCCGTGCGGCAAACGCAGGACTGGCTGCGCGCACAGGGGCTTGATTTTCCTGAACTGGTGCTGGAAAACGGCTCCGGTCTTTCGCGTCAGGAGCGCATCAACGCGCAGAGCCTCAACCGTCTGCTGATTCATGCCTGGCACAGCGCGGTGATGCCGGAGGTCATCGCTTCGCTGCCCATTTCCGCCGTCGACGGCACCATGCAAAAACGTCTGCGCGACACCCCCGCCGCCGGTCACGCCCACATCAAGACCGGCTCATTGAGCGGCGCGAAAACCGCCGCAGGCTACGTGCAGGACCTGCGCGGCAAACGCTACGCCGTCACTTTCCTGATCAACCACGCCAACGCCGCCCAAGGCGAAAAAGCCATGGACGCCCTGCTGCTGTGGGTGGTGGCGCAAAAGACAGAGGATAGCGCAGGAAATTAGCGACAGGCCTTCCGGCCTGTCGGTCTGACGTGTTTTGAGGGGTTTTTCTCCCCTCCCGAAACGCTCGCTTGAAACCCCGACCTGTAGGGGCGACTTGCTTCTCGCCCGCGGGCGACAAAACCTTACCCCTCTCCCACAAGGGGAGAGGGTGTGAAAGGTTGCCCCTACAAGCCAAGGGATCCAAGCGGGGTTGGTTTTACGATGAAGCGCATTCGTCCTGCGGTTATACGGGCTGTTTGCGAGCGCCCGAATCAAATTGCCGTTTTCAGCGTTGCAAGGTCTGCAAGACGGTAGCGGCGATTTCTTCGATGGATTTGCGGGAGGAGTCCAGCCATTGGATACCTTCGCGGCGCATCATTTTTTCGGCAGCGTCTATTTCGTAACGGCAGTTTTTCAGACTGGCGTAGCGGCTGTTGGGGCGGCGTTCGGCGCGGATCTGGGTCAGGCGTTCCGGCAGGATGGTCAGGCCAAAGAGCTTGTGGCGGATGTTTTGCAGGCAACCGGGCAATTTGCCGCGTTCAAAGTCTTCGGGAATCAGGGGAAAATTGGCGGCCTTCAACCCGAATTGCATCGCCAGATACAGCGAAGTCGGCGTTTTGCCGCAGCGCGAGACGCCTACCAGCACCACATCCGCCTCCGTCAGATTGCGGTCGGTCACGCCATCATCATGCGCCAGCGTGTAATTGATGGCCTCGATGCGCTTTTTGTAGTCGGAACTGTCGGTGGAACCGTGTGTGCGCCCGACCGCATGATTGGAGGCAACGCCCAACTCGTTTTCCAGCGGCGCCAAAAAAGTCTCGAAGCAGGAAACGATAAAAGCGTCCGCCAGATGCACGATTTCCGCCAGATGCGGCGCGACCAGCGTGGTAAACACAATGGGACGCATCCTTTCCGTTCTGGCGGACGCCTCAATCTGCGCCACCACTTCGCGCGCTTCTTCCTCGGAATCAATGAAAGGACGCCGCACCAGCGTAAAATTCACGCCTTCGAATTGCGACAACAAGCTATGTCCCAACGCCTCAACGGTAATGCCCGTGCTGTCGGAAACAAAAAAAACCGTGCGTTTCATCCTAAGCCCAACCCTGTTTTTGAAAGTTTTTGCACCGCGCCCCTCCTCCTGTTTTTTGCCAACCCGGCCTTCGCCATGCGCCACGCTCAGACGGACGGTGGTCAGGGGGTGGTTGTTGTTGTCATGAAAACCGCGCTTCCAGCGCCTCAATCGCGGGCAGGGTCTTGCCTTCGAGAAATTCCAGGAACGCGCCGCCGCCGGTGGAGATGTAGCCGACATCGGCGGCAATGTTGAATTTGGCGATGGCGGCCAACGTATCGCCGCCGCCCGCGATGGAAAAGGCTTCCGAGTGAGCGATGGCGGAGGCGAGCATTTTGGTGCCGCCCGCGAACTGCGCGTGTTCAAACATGCCGACCGGGCCGTTCCAGACGATTGTTCCGGCGTGGGCGACAATCTGCGCCAGATGCGCGGCGCTTTTGGGACCGACATCAAGAATGCGGTCATGCGGGCCGACTTCCTCCACGGCGATTTTGTTGGCGCGCGCCAACGAGGAGACTTCATCGGCGACCACCACATCGACGGGCAAAGGCACATCCGCCCCGCGCGCGCGCATAAAATCCATGATGGCGTGCGCTTCCTTGACCAGATCGGGTTCCGCCAGCGATTCGCCGATGCGCTTGCCGGAAGCCAGCAAAAAAGTATTGGCGATGCCGCCGCCGACAATCAGCTGGTCGACCTTTTCCGCCAGCGATTTCAGGATGGTCAGCTTCGAGGAGACTTTCGCGCCGCCAACAATCGCCACCAGCGGACGCTTGGGCGCGCGCAAGGCGCGGGAAAGCGCGTCGATTTCCGCGCCCATCAGGATACCCGCGCAGGCAACCGGCGCGAAGCGGGCGATGCCGTGCGTGGTGGCTTCGGCGCGGTGCGCGGTGCCGAAGGCGTCATTTACATACACATCGCAGAGCGCCGCCATCTTGCGCGCCAGTTCTTCGCTGTCCTTTTTTTCGCCCGCGTTGCAGCGGCAGTTTTCCAGCAACACGACTTCACCGGGGAAAAGCGCAAAACCGCCTTCCACCCAGTCCGGTATCAGCCGCACCGGTTTTTGCAGCAGTTGGGAAAGACGCGCGGCAATCGGCGACAGGCTGTCTTCCACCCCCGTCCGACCTTCCACGGGACGCCCCAGATGTGAAGTCACCATCACCGCCGCGCCCTGATCGAGCGCGTATTGAATCGACGGCAGCGACGCTTTTATGCGCGTGTCTTCAGTGATGTTGCCGGCTTCGTCCTGCGGGACGTTCAGATCGGCGCGAATGAAAACGCGCTTGCCGGAAAGGTCGAGATCAGTGAGTTTTTGGACGGACATGAGGATACCCAAACATGGGAAAAGACAAAAATGCCGGAAATCGGCGGTTACGTTCCGCTACAGGCGGCGCGGGGAAGTGTGATAGCATTTTCAGGACGCGATTTTCAATGAGGAACAAGGTTATGGAAAAACTGTTTTTGCTCGGCTTGCTCACGGGCGGGCTGGTCGCCTGCAACCTGCCGGAAACTGCGGAATCCACAGGGATCATGGAAACCAGCGCCGTCAGCGCGGTGGATCAACAAGGAGAAATCGCGGGCGTTTATCAGGGCGTTCTGCCCTGCGCGGATTGCGGCGGCATCGAAAGCACCCTGACGCTGCGCGCGGACAACTCGTTTACGTGGCGCAGAACTTACCTGAAAAACGAACCACTTTCAACACCGGATCAGATTGGCGCATGGGAACTGCGGGAAAACACCCTCGAACTTTTTCCCACCGACAACACGCCCACCACCGCCCATGAACGCCTGTGCTTCGCCGCCGAAAAGCCCGACACGCTCATCGCCCTTGACATCCAGTGCGCGCCCATAACGGACAGCGCGGTCGGCATCCTGGAAAAACAGGACGCAAAACCTGTCCGCTGATTCGGCATGGCGCGTGGAAAAATCGCGCCGGAGAGGACGACTGGCGAAATGATGAAGCGCATTCTGCGCTACACGCCGGATGCGCGGGCCGCCGCGCCGTCAGGTACCGTCTGCAAGGACATCACAGCCGACGGTTTCGCGGCGCGGCAGCAGGCGTGTGGCCCAGGCCAGGAAGAGGCCGAAGCCGAAAAAGGAAACGGCAGACCAGTTGGCGAGCGACAGGCCAAACAGCGTCCATTCCTTGCTGCTGCACGAGCCTGCCGCAAAGAAAAATTCCGGCAGCACCGGGCCGTTATCCAGCCAGTACATTCCCAACGTTTCCACCAACCGCTCAATCGGCCCCGGATCTTCAAAACTGCATTCCGTCACCAGTCCGGGCGCGGACTGCATCAGGGTTTGATAGATCGCAACGCCCAAGCCCCCCAGACAAAGCAGCGCCAGCAACGCCCCCATGACGCGATAATTGCGCCGTCCCTCCCAGGTCTCCACGGAAAACGGCGGCAGGGCGAAGAGCAACGCCAACACCCCCAGCAGGATGTACAGCAGACGCTGGAAGATGCACAACGGACAGGGATTGAGTTGCAGCCATTCCTGAAGCAGCCAGCTGGAGCACAGCAACGACCACGCCGCCACGCCCACCAGCAAAAACGCCAGACGCGGCGTCAGGGCGTAGAGCGGACGCAGGAGCTTGCGTGAAAAATCAGACATCATGACAGGCCGGAAAGCAGGGACACGTTGCGTATGGTAGCAGAGTCTGGCGCGCCAGGGCAATCGTACGAACCCAGCTTGCCGCTACACCTCCATGCCGAACAAGTGTGCGCGATAGAGATCGGAAGTTGCGGCGACGAGTCGTCGCACCTTGATGCCGCCTTTGCGCGGGATGGGATCGAGAC
>JAIRZG010000012.1 GCA_031267345.1 Zoogloeaceae bacterium | reverse complement strand
AGGTGGATACGCTGGAGGCCAAAGCCGCTATCGCAGTAAAACAGCAACTAGAAGAACAAAGGATCAAGTCTCCTCCTTGGAATTTGCAAAGAATTTCAGCAAACGGAAAGGAATCTCCAGCCATCCCTACTGATATTTCTGCTTTCGATTTTCTGGTTTGGCTTCGTAATGCAAGCTGCCACGGTGATGCGCGGACTGTATGCGCTGTTAACAATGGAAATAGGCTTGTAGGGTTTGGTTTCCAGAACAAACTCAATGGCAAAACAACTTATTCCTGTGTACTAAAAGAAGTCGAGATTAGACGGATTGGGCGCTCCTTGGCTTCCCTATATTGCGAGGCTTTTCAGGAAGCTAGCGGGCAATCCTTGGGTTTCACGGACGAAGCCGTCCGTGAAAGGGTGGAGCACGCGACAACGGATCGGCATTGAAATCATCCGAGCCGCATGTCCCCATTTCTTCCGTTGGCGGGATCGACTCGAAACGCCAGGGCAAACGGCAAGCGCCGAAATACCGTAAGGAGAACCGACATGGTGCAAGAGAACATTATCGATGTTGCGGACAACAAGGGCGCGGGCTTGAGTTTGCGGCTGGATGTGGAGAAAAAGGCGCTATTGGCGGCGGTGACGGTGGTGGCGGAAGCTGCGCCTATCGACGAGGCGTGGCTGATCGGGTGGATTCAGGCGCAGGGTTTTGGGCGCTTGCGTTATCTGCCGCAGGCGGCGACGGCTTTGTTGGGGCGCTATAACGCCGGAGAAGCGGTTGCGGATTTTGTCATCGCCCAGATGGTGGATGCCCAGTTCAAACTCCGCATGAGCGGCGACGCAATGGAAGTGACGCTGGATATTATGCCCGCGCAGGGCGGCGCGGCGCTGACGCGCCAGCAGGCATTGCAGGCGTTGGCGGAAAAAGGCGTCAAGAAAGGATTCTTGCCGGAATCCCTGCGTCAGGCGCTGGAATGGGCGGGCACGGCAACGGAAACGACGCTGCAAAGTTTTGTCATTGCCCGTGGACAGCCGCCGGAGATGGGCAAGGACAGTGTTTTCGAGCGCCTGATACCGGAAATTCGTGATCGCCGCCCGAAAATTTCAGCGCAGGGTCTGGCGGATTATCGGGAAATGGGCGAAATTCCGGCGGTGTCTCCCGGCGACGCGCTGGTGTTGCGCCATCCGCCGACAGCGGGCGTTCCCGGCTATACGACGTTGGGTGCGGACATCGCCGCCAAACCGGGGCAGGCACTGGCCTTTGCCGACAAACTCGCGGGCGTGGAAAAAAGTCCGGACAATCCCGATTTGCTCATTGCCAGCATCACCGGTCAGCCAGTCATGGTCGAGCGCGGCGCGCAGGTCGAGCCGGTCATTATCCTGCCTGCGGTCGATATGGCGAGCGGCAATGTCGAATTTGCAGGCAGCGTGCGCGTCAAGGGGGATGTTGCTGCCGGCATGACGATAAAGGCGGGCGGCGACATCGAAATCGGCGGCATGGTGGAAAACGCCACGTTGGAAGCAGGCGGCAGCATACTGGTCAAGGGCGGCATTCTGGGCGCGGATCAGGAAAGCGGCGCGGCGCATGTAATCCGCGCCGCGCAGGACGTGCAGGCTGCTTATGCCCAGAAGGCGCGTATCGAGGCGGGTGAAAACATCCTGATTGCCGACATGGCCATGCAGTGCGAACTGATTGCCGGACAGCACATCAAACTGGGGCACGGAAAAAAGGGATGCTTGATTGGCGGACGCGCCCAGGCCATGCTTTCCGTCACCGCCAAGGTGCTGGGGTCGCCCAACCGCATTCGCACCCTGTGTCAGATCGGCGTGGATCCGGGTCTGGCGAAACAGGCGAAAGAACTCGCGGCGGAGCGTTCGGGATACGAAAACCAATTGCTGGAATATTCCAAATTGCTGGCTTTCGCCGCCAAAAATCCAGCGCGTCTGCGTCCGGAGCAGGTCGAAAAGGTGCGCGCGATGAACGCCAACCTGTCGGCGGATATTGCCCGTCTGCGGGAGGATGAAGACGCGCTCGCCGCGCAGATCGCGCTGGCGCAGGATGCCCGCGTGGTCGCCGAGGAAAGCCTGTACGAAGGCGTGGAAGTGCGCTGCGGTCATCTGTGTTACCCCGTCGCCCGCGACAGCGGCGCGGCGCAGGTGATCCTCGCCAACGAAACGCTGGAACTGGCGGCGCTGTGATCAGGTATCAGAGGTCAGGTATCAGATTCAGTCAGCGAAGGCTTTGCCTTCGGTGCGGACGGGCGGTTCACGCAGGATGTTTTTTTCACCTTTGCGCCGCGCCAGCGGCGGTAACTTTTTCTGACGCCTGATTCCTGACCCCTGATCCCTGTATCATGTCGCCTTTGCTTCTTTAATTTAAAGGAAAACCACGCCATGCAAACCGCTGAAACTTACGTCAATAATCCCCGGCTTCTGGCGAAATGTCATATTGGCGTTGCCGTGACCTACATGGCCCTGTGCGTTCTGGGTTTTATCTTTTTTCCGGATGCCAGCGTCAAGACCAAAATCATACTCGCGGGTTTGTTCGTGTTCGGCCTGATCCACGCGGCGCTGGCGCCCGCCTGCGCCAAAAGAAACGAACAGGCGCGCAGGATTTCGGAATTCCTGTTTTCCGTCCTCATCCTGGCTTTTCCCGTCGGCACCCTGCTCTCCATCTACCTTTTCCTCCCCGCAACCCAATGGCAACCCCCGGCAGCGGAAAGCAGCATAGAGTTTGAACCGTGATGCTCCCCCGTGCGGCGCTTTGCGTCGTGGAAAACGACCGACAAAATGATAAAGCGTATTCAATCTTGCGCTTTCCCATGCGAACAGATGGATAGTCCAAAGATGGGGGATGCCCATGAAATTACGCTTGAGCGTTTTGTCGTTTTGCCTGCTGCTCGCCGCTTGCGCTACGCCCGTTTTGCAGGACGGCGTATGGTATTCATTTGAACAGGAGGTCGCAGGAGAGGATGAACCCTTGGTCGGTTACAGGGACGAATCCGGTCAGGTGATGATCGAACCCAAAAGCCATGCCGTATCGCCGCCGGAACGGTTCAAGAACATTATTGCGGTAACGGAGTATCCTAGTGGAGAAAGTTATTTTCTGACCAAAAACGGCAAAGTCGCTACCCCCGCCGGATTCTATATGTTCGACAATTCACCGGATTGCGAAAACGAGGGTTACATCCGTTTCAGAGGACACGATAGTGATCGTGCCGGATTGCTGAACAAGCGCGGCGAAATCACCATCCCCGCCGAATACAATGATCTGACCCGCGCCATGAACGGCATGGTCGCCGCGCTGCGTGGCGCGACAAAAGAATATTACGGCGAACACCATGGATACAGGGGCGGTCATGTGGCTCTACTGGATATACAGGGTCAAGTGTTGGTGGAGAACTTTGTCGACGACAGAAATCCAGACCGGATATGGGCTTCACATTACGCCAACGACGGCAAACTGAATCTGTATTCCTTGCGCATCACGAGCGAGCCGCATCCCGATTCGGACAGGATGAATTTCAAGGGGGTCGATGGACGTTACTATTCGTTTATCGACTATGAAAAGGAATTCCGCGTCTGGCTGAAAGAGCTGATCGCCGGAATCGACCGGGACACGCTCGCGCGGGCGACGAATGAGCATGTTGAAGTCACACTCAGAGGCAAAGGGAATGGCGGGCAAACCCGGCGGATTTTACCCTCTGCCGATTTTGTAAAAGACTACAAGGCCGTGATCGCGGCAATATTGTGGAACGAAGCGTACAGCATCTCGAATGGTGGCGGGTTCAATTCCGACCTTCCCGACATGAAGGTTTATCGTAATTATTGCGGGGAACATATGGACTGGCGCTATCCTTCAATGGAACTCCACATCAATCCTCAGGAATGGTTGGTATTTTTGCGAACCGAACAGGGCTACCGTCTGGTGGATGTGGTGTTGAATACAAACCGCTTTACGGCGCGTCGCTCATCTATATCCGGGGATCGTCGGTAATCCGGTTTCATTCTGTTCAAGGAACTTCTGAATAACCACCATTCCCGCGCAAGTGGGAATCCATAAGCCTTTAAAAATGCTGGATTTCCGCTATCAAGGGAATGACGAATTTTGATTTGTTCGGAGATTCCCATGCGCTGTTTAATATTTATTCGTCCAGATACGGCGCCAACACCCGCTGCACCAGAAACTCGCCGCCCGCATGAATGGAAATGTGATTATAATCATAATATAAAGGTAGCCCGTTTTCGTTAAAGAGCAAACATTCGTTTTCCGGGCAAAAGGCATCCAGAGTATACAGAATTTTTGCGCCTTTGAGTTCTTGCAAGGCTTGCAAATATACCTTTTGATGTGTGAGTACACCCGTCTTATACAGGGCTGCCTTCTTCCGGTTCATTAGCAATAACGGTTGAATGGAGAAGATTGATCGGATATTAAAAGGTAAATCCGGATTATCTGCAACAAGATAAACTTCCTTGCCCATCTGAAGCAGATTATCAATACTAGCCTGGGTTTTTTGGACAAAAAATTCTTTGCCTCTGCTGTCAATATAGTACATCCCTCTGGTAAAAATAAACACTTTTTTGATTTTTGTATCTGACTGTACGGCATAAAATAAACGACTTACATAATCCAGGTTCGCTAATTTTCCATTCACCGGATTGAATTCAATAGAATGACCTAACAACAAGGTATTGACGCCATTTTTTTCATTATGAATTGCGATACGCTCATATGCCATTGCTGCATGACTGTCTCCAACAACCAGAACCGTTGCCTTGCCCTTCGCGTCATGATATTTACAGTATCCATCCGCAATAACATCGCAAGCTTCATCTCTGAATAAAATATCCCGATAATTTTCTGGTAAATTTTTTACCTTTTGCTGATATACAATCCCGCCCGTAATTCCCAGTGTTATCATGAATGCAATCAGCGCAATCATTTTCAGTTTCCGCGCGTTTTTTCCGAAGCGTATCGGGCGTTCAACCGCCCAGTAGGTCAGCGTCGCCAAGGCCAAGGCAATAAAAACCATCGCGATTCTGTAGCCTCTTGGCGGCAGCGTTTCGCCCGCCATGATGTAGCCGTAAGCCAGCAAGGGCCAATGCCAGAGATAAAGCGGATAGCTGATCAGACCGATGCCCACCACAGGCCGCCAACTGAACAGCTTGCGGTTTAGCCATGCGCCGCTTCCGGCGGCAATCAGGCACAATGTTCCCACTACTGGAATCAGGGCTTTTATGCCTGGGAAATGTTCGGTGCTGGTATTGACCATGGCAATTGTCAGCAAGGCCATTCCCAACCCGGACAGGAAATTGCTGGACAAACGCGCGTTCAGCTTGAACGGCAGCCGCGCAAACTGCA
>JAIRZG010000252.1 GCA_031267345.1 Zoogloeaceae bacterium | reverse complement strand
AAGCGGTCGAGCTGCGATTCCGGCAAGGGAAAGGTGCCGATCTGGTGCGCCGGATTCTGGGTGGCGATGACGAAAAAAGGATGCGGCAGGACGCGCGTTTCGCCGTCGCTCGTCACCTGACGTTCTTCCATCGCTTCCAAGAGCGCGCTCTGCGTCTTGGGCGTGGCGCGGTTGATTTCGTCCGCGAGCAACACCTGGGTAAAAATCGGGCCGGGCATGAAGCGGAAATGACCGCTTTCCCGCTCGTAAATGGAAAGCCCCAGAATATCGGCAGGCAACAAATCGCTCGTAAACTGAACACGCGTAAATCCCAACCCCAAGAGCTGCGCCAACGCCCGCGCCAGCGTGGTCTTGCCCAGTCCCGGCAGGTCTTCAATCAACAGATGCCCGCGCGCCAGCAGACAGGTCAGGGCCAGTCGGGTCTCCCGACGCTTGCCGAGAATAATCCGCGCCGTCTGCTCAACAACGTCATGCAGGGCGGAAAGGGAAGGAACAGCGGCAACGTTCATGACAAGTCCGGAAGAAGAAAAAGCGTCATATTGACACAGATCGGGGGTCAGGGAACAGAAGACAATCGGGCGTTGAACGGTCATGTCGGCATCAACCCTGATCTCGCCATCCGTCTGAAATCGGCTGGCGTCGGCGTAGCGCGCGCCTGGATCGCGCTACAGGCCAACCATGATTTATTGTAAAACTAATTCCGGTTGAAACCCCAGGCTTGTAGGGGCGACCTGTGGTCGCCCGCGGGCGAACGCAGTTCGCCCTACGTAGCCCCTACAGGGCGGGGTTTCAGGCGACCGTTTTGGGCGGGGAGAGAAACCCCTTCCAAAACACGTTAGGTGTTTAGACCAACAGGCCTGAAGGCCTGTCGCTCATCTTGCTGGAAGGTTTTGCAGCATGGGCAACTCCGATTGATATTCCAGATGCGTTACCATAAAATCCGGCGTCTTTCGCGTCGTGGATACGACTGAAACGTATGGGCACAACGTCAAAAGGAGCCAATGATGAAAAAATTTCTCGTTTTATAAGATCAATGGGGATTATCTTAAGAGGGGCATATGATTGCATTGGCATAATCAAAAAACGGCTTGGGAGTGTGATGTTACTACGTTTGGTGTGGATTTTCCCGGGCATCGCCTTGAAAGAACAGTCAATTCGATATTTAAAGAAGCCTCAAACATGGCGTTAAAGGATGGAATACTCAGTTTTACGCTACAAGTCTGGCGAATTGGTCCGTTTATACTGGCACAAAACAGATTTTCGGGTTACAGATTATTTTAAAAGCCAGCAAACTTCGTACTTTCGCGCTGAGAACGATGAATACTCTAGTTTTAAGGTAATAACGCCGATGGCGTTCAGATCTGCGTCGTCAGCGTCAGAAACCGACAAACTCCCATGGAAAATCAAAAGCAGCAAGCCTGATGATCCTCTTGAGAAAAGCGAAAAAAGTCCGCACAAACTGATTTCCGTGTGGAACAAACCGACAGAATTGGAAGATATGATCAATCCGCTTCCGTTTTTGGCGGATGACAAAACGCGAGGCAAATATCTGGTTCTGGTCACCGCGACAAGCGCTCTTCTGGAAGTTACCGCCATGGAATATTTCTTTCCGAAAAGAGAAGCGGCAATAAAAGGAGGTCACTACAGGGAAAAAGAGGCAATAAAAGAATATCGTTACGTCCTGAACGGGAAACTCTTCAAAATCACAGGCGAAGTCGAGTCTGATACCCGTGCTCGTGGCGACGAATATTATATTGTTTATTTTTACCCCGATGGTTCGCGCGAGGTTTACTTTTCGAATATTACCGGGCTTTGTGGAGGGGTTGAGGACAGAATAATAAATGGCGATATTTCGGTCATCACAGCGTATGAAGACAAGCTGTCAAAACGACATTCCGAAGACGAATTAAAAAACCATAAAAAGGCGCTGGCCTATGTCAAACACGTCCTGACTGCTTCCGAAAAAGATTTGGAAAAAGAATTCGATCTATACAAGTCCAGGCTGAAACCCGTTCAAGTGAGCGCATCGTCCTGTTCATATCCATAATCCGTATCAGGTCAAAAACGCCCGCTGGCATCATGTCTTGAACGCCAGATGAAGCGCGGCGGGATGCAGAATGTCAAAGGGTAGGGCGCGTCCTGGCCGCCGATGCGGACGCGCCAGTTCCAGCAGTTTTTTGTCCTTGCTTACCAGCGCGTCCGCCCGACCGCGCGCGGCGAGTTCCAGAAAAGGCTGATCCTTCGGATCGCGACACTGCGGCAAGGCATACGGATTGCCACTGCCGGGGACAATCCGTATGCGCTGACGATAAACCGCCAGAATCGCCGCCGCCTGTTCAGACGCGATGTTCAGGTTGGCGTAGCCCAACACCCGCTCAAGCTCCGCCAGCGCGTAAGCGTCTCCCAGGCACGTCACATCGCCCGCTGCCCATGCCGCCTCCAGCATGGTGACGGAAGGATCGCGAAAATACAGCGCATCCAGCACGACATTGGTATCAAGCGCCAGCGTGGCGCGCATAGGTCAGTCTTTGTGTCTGAATGTGCGCGAGGCTGTGGGCGCGGGCATCCAGCAATACCGCCAGCGCGGTGTACTGTCCGGGTTCGTCGGAGATGGGCGCGGCGGTGAGGATTTTACCGATGGTCTGACGCGGGTCGTCATCGGCGTACAGGTCTTCGCCGACCTGCATGGGACGGGACGCGGCGAGGCGATATAGATGACGTTTGACTTCGCCCAGATATTGGGCGCGGGCAATGATTTCCTGGCCGGGGTAACAGCCTTTTTTGAAGCTGACGCCGATTTTTTCAAAGCCCAGCATCTGCGGCACAAAGGCTTCTGTAGTCGCGTTGCCTATCCAGGGCAGCGCGGCGCGGATGTCCCGCCATTGCCAGTATTGGGCGTCGGCAACCGATAGTTGCGCGGCGAGGCGTTCGGCGTATTCAGTCAACAACGGTTGAGGCGCGGTGAGCAGGTAGCGACCATCCGGCAGGCGGATGAGCGTCGTTTCATCGTGTGTGCTCACGCCCAATGCGGCGTCTTCCGGAAAAAGCGCGAATCCGGCGGCTTGCAGGAGGGCAGGAAGCTGCGCGCCGCATAGTCCCAGATGCCCCAGATCGCTACGCGCCGTGAAGCTGACTTTGCTTCGCAACACATACTTTTGCAGACGGGCTTGAATTGTCGGCAACAGTTCTGCGGCGAAAAGCAGGCGCAGGGTTTCGCCTGCGGCGGCAGGGCGGGCATAAAGGATAAAATTGGCCAACATGCGTCCCTGTGCGTTGCACCAGGCGGAAAATTGCGCGTTTGTCGCGGTCAGCGCCTTGACGTCGCTGGTGAGTTGCGTGTGCAAAAACGCGCGCGCCTCGCTTCCCGCGACTTCGAGCAGGGCGAATTGCGGTAGCGGGATAAGGCCGTTCGCCTCTGTCTGCGGCAGGGGAAAAGCGGAAGAGGCTGCGTTGGCTGGGGGCATGGTGGTTTTGAGTAAACTGGAGCGTAGACTGTAGCAAATATCCCGCGTGATGATGGAAGAAAGGGAACGCGGACATGGGGATGCCGGGTGTTTATACGATCCCTGTATTTTTCCGAATACGCGGTCAGCGAATTGACGGCCAGACACATGGCGAAGACAGCCTTCATGCAGTAGCCCAAAGCGTGGACTGCGCAGACGACTACCGGGGCCGCCATCGGACGATGTGCGAACAGCAGGTGGAAAGCCAACCGGAAGGCGCGTGAACAAGCGGGCAACCGCAGGGTGGCGGCGATGGCGACAGCGCCGACCCTGCTATTGTCCTCCGTCCCCGGCCTTCTGTCCTTTGGTCGTCACGCCATTGCCGCGCATTTCCGCGACAAAATTGCCCAGGTCATCATGGATTTCGACGCGAAACACACTGATGGTTTTTCCACGCGCCAGGCAGGTGGAGCGGGCGATCAGGCGTTTTCCCTGCGGACGGGACAGATAGGAAATGCTGCACGACTGCCCCACGGTAATCCCCGCTTGCGCGCCCCGTAACAGCGGCAGATTGGAATGCACGGCAAAGGCGAGATCGGCGAGTGTGAAAATCGCCCCGCCCTGTACGCCGCCGCCTGCGTTCAGATGTTGTTCCGTAAGCGCCATGCTGCATTGCACCGCGTCTTCCGCCACTGCGTCGATGACCACGCCCGCCTGCTGGCAGGCGAAACGATCTGCCGCGAAAAACTGCCGGATTTTTTCCAGGTTGATGTCCATGTTTCAGTCCGTCGTCCTTGCCGCCGCCTGACCCATATCAAAGGCTTGTGCGTTCAATTCCGCCAACGCGGGTTTTCTGGCGCGGAAACGGGTGACGATGTTTTCTTTCAGGGTTTCGGCGGGGAAGGGCAGGTTGTCGGCAATTGCGCCGAGCATGATGGTATTCACCAGTCGCAGGTCGCCCAGTTCGCGGGCGATGGCGCCGGCATCGAAGTCATGGATGACGATGCCTTGGGCGCGGATGGCTGCCGCCGGATCCTCAGGATAATCATAAAGACCAAGCGAGACGACGGGCGGAACCAGTCGCAGCCGATTGACCATCGCCACGCCATCCGGACGCAGATAATGACACCAGCGCATGGCTTCAGCGGCCTCGAAACCGAGCAGGATATCCGCCTCGCCGGGCGCGATTTCCGGCGACAGGACGCGCGCGCCAAAACGCACATGCGAGGAAACTATGCCGCCGCGCTGGCTCATGCCGGCCACTTCGGTCTTTTTGACATCGCAGCCTTTTTGCATGGCGGTTTCGGAAAGGATCTCCGAGGCCGTCATGACGCCTTGTCCGCCAATGCCGACGACAAGAATATTGGTGGTTTGGTTCATAGTTTTCCGTGGTAAGAAATTATCGGGCAATGATCCGTCTCATGCCGGGCAAAGCAACGACATCGAAAGTGAGCGTGAATTTTACACGCTACGCCTCAAATGTCAGGAATCGGAAATCGAATCGGACGCGACAATATTTTTTTGTCGGTCGGGCTTCGTCGCGCTCAACCCGATCCGCCATTCACTGCTTCCTTGCTTTTGCGTATCGGAATCAAGGATTACGACACGCCGGACCTTGACAACTGAGCGTATTGAAATCAAAAACCTGCGAGTGTCCGGAATTGCCGCCTGGTTTTGGCATCCCTTTTGGAACGATAAAAGTCGCCGAGTTTCCACCGTATAGTCCAGCGGGATACGTGAACGGCTTCAAGACGACATATGCGTTATGGAGGGAGAAGGGTTTGCCCGGCGTTGCGGAATTTCTTCCACGCGATTTTCTCCTTAAACGCCAACAATTTATTCCGGTAATATTCAATCTCATTGCCTCGAACGTGCGGAACGTTAGAAATTTGCCGTTTCCATTGATTTATAATGCGAGACGCCGTAGGAGCGGCATTTTGCCGCCCGAAATCCATATCGCCACGCCGTTCATCAGTTTGACGGGTTTTTCATTGTGTAGGTGTTTTACGGCGCATTGATCGGAAACTCCTGC
>JAIRZG010000060.1 GCA_031267345.1 Zoogloeaceae bacterium | reverse complement strand
GCAAGGCAACCATCTGGAAGTTGTCCTCCTGGGAACGGAGGGCGACAAAATCACCTTCGAGAACTGGTATGCCAACACGAACTACCAGATCGAAGAATTCCGCTTGAGCGATGGCGCGCTGTTGAAGAACACCGACGTGCAGACGCTGGTCAATGCCATGCAGAATGAGACGCCGCCGGATTATGGCGCGGCGGATTACCCGGAAGACCTGCTCGAAATCATCGGCGCGCAGTGGGAAACGCCGGAAGGGGAAGTCTTGCTGTAGCAGGTTCGCGCGTCGCGTTCCGTCTATCGTGGAATCGCTTCATCGTAAAACCAACTCCGCTTAAAACCCAGGGCTTGTAGGGGCGACTGCAAGTCGCCCCTCTACAGGTTACAGGTCGAGGTTTCGGCAAGCGTTTCGGGAGGGGACGCGAACCCCTGCCAAAACACGTTGCACCGACAGGCCATTCGGTCTGTCGCCAATTTCAATCTTCTTTTGCGGCGTACCCCAGATCCGGGCGCAGGCGTTGGGCGTAGATGTGGTCGAACCGTTCCGCCAGCGTGGAGTTGGCGGCGCGGATGGTGTCGACCACGGCGTTGGCCCACTCAAAATATTCGCGGCGGCGTTCGGGCAACCACGCAGGCGGCGGCGCGGCGACGAGATCGCGCAGGTTGCAGATTTTGTCCGCCAGCTTGATGCGTTGCGCCGGTGGCGAGGCGTGGGGCGCGCGTTCGACTTGCAGGCGTTTGCGCTCGCGCCAGCACAGGTTTTTGTCGTCGGAGACTTCCTGCACCAGACGGGTGACGGTCGCGCCAAAATGCCGACGCAATTCTTCCGCCGTCGTCTCGGTGTCTTCGAGCGTGTCGTGCAGCAGGGCGGCGCACAATGTTTCCGTATTCGTTACGCCGCCTTCATTGACCAGCACGTCAACCAGCGCTACCGGGTGGTTGATGTAGGGCGTTTTTTCGGCGTCCATGCGTCGCTGGTTGCGATGCTTTTCGGCGGCAAAGGCCAGCGCCCGGAAAATCAGTCCGATGGAGGACGGCGCGTTCAAAAGGGATTCCACCACGGCTTTTTGGGATCCAGCCCCTGCGTGTAGTAGGGACTGTCGGGAAAATTCAGGCGCATGACGCGCTCGGCGTCGTCGCGCAGTTCGGTCAGATTCAGTTTATTATAGGCGAGCACGAGAATGTAGCTGGCTTCTTCCAGCGCGGGCGTGTTGGGATAGGTTTTGATGGCGTACTGGCTGCGATTGGCTGCCGCCAGATACGCGCCGCGCTTCAGGTAATAGCGGGCGACATGCACTTCATGCGCCGCCAGCGTGTTGACCAGATAATCCATGCGGGATTGCGCGTCCGGCGCGTATTTGCTTTCGGGAAAGCGCGTGACCAGTTCGCGCAGGGCGTCAAAGGATTCCTGCGCCGATTTCGGATCGCGTTCGCTCTGATCCTGCGAACTGAAATAGCCCATGTAGCCCAGGTCGCCGTTGAAGGTGATCAGCCCTTTCAGGTAGTACATGTAATCGACATTGGGATGATTGGGATGCAGGCGGATAAAACGGTCGCAATCCGCCAGCGCGGCGGCGGCGTCGTCATCCTTCCAGTGGGCGTAGGCGACTTCCATCTGCGCCTGTTGGGCGTAGCGACCGTAGGGATAGCGGGATTCCAGCTTCTGGTAATACTTGAGCGCCTCCTCCCAGTTTTTGTCATCGAAAGCGGATTTGGCCTCCATATACAAACGGGTGGCGGACCAGTCGGCGGTCTGATCGATTTCCGCCGGCAAAAGGCCGCAGGCGTTGAGGCCAAGCAACAGGGCGGCAAACACAAGAACGCGCAGGCGGAAAACGGGGCTTTGCCGTCCAAGCTCGACGAGAGCGGGTACACTTCGCATATGGAACATCCTGAAGAAAAGTCCGGAGATTATAAGGCGCCGGAGCGCCAGACCTTGCATTGTCCGCCAGAAGCGGCGGGCAAGCGTCTGGATCGGGCGCTGGCGTTGCTCCTGCCGCAGTATTCGCGCAGCCGTTTGCAGACCTGGATTAAAGGCGGGCAGGCGCAGATCGATGGCGTTGAAATACGCGACGCGCGTAAAAAGCTGCGCGGCGACGAAATCCTGACGCTCCTTCCCCTGCCCGCGCCGGAAATGCTGAACAACGCGCCGGAAGACATCGCCCTCGACATCCGCTTTGCCGACGCCGTCCTGTTCATCCTCAACAAGCCCGCCGGACTGGTGGTGCATCCGGGCAGCGGCAACTGGAGCGGAACCCTGATGAACGCCTTGCTGCACCATGATCCGCAGCTTGCCGCGATTCCGCGCTCCGGCATCGTGCATCGGCTGGACAAGGAAACCAGCGGCTTGATGGTCGTCGCGCGCACTCTGACGGCGCAAACTTCGCTGGTGCGCCAGTTGCAGGAAAGAAGCGTCAAACGCGAATATCTGGCGGTGGCGATGGGCGAAATCACGCGCGATGGCGTCGTCGACGCGCCCATTGGCCGCCATCCGCAAGCGCGCACCCGCATGGCGGTGACTGGCGCGGGCAAGCCCGCCGTCACGCATTATCAAGTCGTGCGCCGCTATCGTGGCGCAACCCTGATCGCCTGCCAACTGGAAACCGGACGCACCCACCAGATTCGGGTGCATCTGGCGCATCTGGGGCATCCGCTCCTAGGCGATCCGGTTTATGGCCGCAGTCGCGCCGCAGCGTCGGGATTGCCGCCGTTTTCCCGTCAGGCGTTGCACGCCCTGCGCCTGACGCTGCGCCATCCAGTCAGCGGCGAAAACATGACCTGGGAAGCGCCGCCGCCGGAAGACATGTCGGCCTTGCTGGCGGCGTTGGCGGCAGGATCGACGCCATGACGAAAGCTGCCTTTACCGCGCGTTTTGGCGTCGCGCCGCAATTCATCCATCCCGACTGGCCTGCGCCGCCAACGATCGGAAGTGTGCAGACCACGCGCACGGGCGGCGTCAGCGTCCTGGCGTATGCGGGCTTCAATCTGGGCGCGCATGTGGGCGACGCGCCGGAAGCGGTGCGCCACAACCGCGCCCTGTTGCAACGTCTGCTGCCCGCCACGCCGATCTGGCTGGAACAGACGCATGGCGCGGAGGCGGTTGAACTGTCGGCAGACTTGCTGTCTGCGGAGGCCGCGCCGCCGCGCGCCGACGCCGCCATATGTCGCGCGCCGGGTCTGGCCTGCGCCATCATGACGGCGGATTGTCTGCCGGTGCTGTTTTGCGATATTCAGGGCGAAGTCGTCGCCGCCGCCCACGCCGGATGGCGCGGCTTGCTGGCGGGGGTGCTGGAAAATACGGTAGCCGCCCTGCGCCTTGCGCCGGAGCGACTGCTGGTCTGGTTCGGCCCCGCCATCGGCCCGAACGCGTTTGTCGTCGGCGCGGAGACGCGCGCCGCCTTCCTTGCCCATCATCCCGCCGCCGACGCCGCGTTTCGGGAAGTCGCGCCGCAGAATGCGGAGGACGCGCCGGAAAAGAAGTACCTCGCCAATCTCTACCACCTTGCCCGCCAGAGGCTTTTCCGCCTGGGCGTCACCCGGATTTTCGGCGGCGATTTCTGCACCTTCCACGACCCCGCCCGCTTTTTTTCCTGGCGACGCGACCGCCAGACCGGGCGCATGGCAAGCCTGATCTGGATTTCAGAAGACAGATCAGGCGCCTGAACAGTAAGATATGTGAAAAAACCGTTTTCCAATCTTCACCTGCCTTGTCCGTACCCATGTCCACACCTTCTTTTCTTCGTTGTCTCGCCGCGCTGGCGTATGAAAGCCTGTTGCTGCTGGCGGTAATTGCCGTGGGCGTGTTGTTGCCCTATATCCTGCTGGGCGCGCTGGCGCAGGTCAGGGCGGAAGCCTGGTCGCATCGTCTGCATTTTTTCATCGTGCTGGGGCTGTATTTCATCAGTTTCTGGCTGCACGGCGGGCAAACGCTGGCGATGCGGACCTGGCGGCTCAAGCTGATCGACAAAAACGGCGGCCCCCTGCGTCCCCTGCAAGCCCTGCTCCGCTACCTCGCCGCCTGGCCCGGCGTCTTCTGCCTGGGCATCGGCCTGTTGTGGCGCTTTGTCGATCCGGACAAACAGTTTTTGCACGATCGCATCGCCGACACGCGCTTGATCCGCTATTAGCCCCGATCATGCCCGCACCGTCTTCGCTTGCGCCGCGTCCCCTGTCGTTGTGGCGGCACGCGCTGACTGCCCTGATGCGCGGGTTTTATTTCCGGCGTGTGCGGGTATTGGGCGAACCCATCCCCACGCACGGGGCGCGGCTTTTTCTGGTGAGCCACAGGAATGGCGCAATCGATGGCTATATGGCGTTGGCGGCCTGCGCCGATATGCAGTTCATGCTTTCCGCGCAGTTGTTGCGCCATCCTTTTTTGCGCCTGATGTTTACGGGCATTCCCGTGGTGCGCGCAAAAGATGCGCAGCGTTATGGCATGAAAAGAAGCGCCTTTGGCGACCCCCTCGACAGCGCTTGCGCCTGGTTGCGCGCGGGCGGCGCGTTGGGAATTTTTCCTGAAGGGTATAGCGAATGGGGACCGCATCCTCTGCCCTATCAGGCGGGCGGCGCGCGGATCGCGCGGCGTTTGCTGGAAGAGGGCGTGGCGTTTCAGGTGATTCCGTTGGGATTGTTTTACCGCGCTCCGGATCGTTTCCGCTCCGATGTCGAGGTGCTGGCGGGGCCGCCGGTCGTCCTGCCCGCGCAAGCCGGGAATGAACATCGCCGCTTCTGGGAAAAAAGAATCGGCGCGGCTTTGGGCGCGGCGCTGGACGCGGTTTCGGTCGATTGTCCCGACCGGGAAACCTTTGAACAGGTCGAACGTCTGGCGGCGGCGGAAGTCGACGCGGCGGCGACAGACGACGCGTCCGCCTCTTACGCGCAGGCTTTCCTGCGTTGGCAGACGGCGAGCAGCAGACCGCCCGTGCCGCCGCTTGTGCCGCTGAAAAAGCCCGCGCTCTGGGCGTATCCCTGCATTGCCGTGTTTTATCTTTGTTGCGCGCCGATATTGGGCGCGGGCGCTTTCATGGGTAAAAAGGCGGACGCCAGGAACACCGTCAGTTTTTTCCGTTTCATCGGCGGACTGGCGGCAGCCCTGTTGTGGCTGCCCGCGCTACTGGCGCTGTTTTGCTTTTTCCCCGGGCAGATGCTCGTTCTCGCCGCATTGTCCGGCGTGGGGTGGAGGCAATGTTGATGGCAGCCATGCGACGCGCGCAATGCCGGGTCGGCTGGTGTTTTACGGCGCTCCTGTTGCTGGTCCTGACGCTGGGCGTGATCGGCGTCAGCCGGATGGGAAGCTCCGATGGGACGGCGGGCGCGGCATCCCTTTTTGCCCTGCGCGCCAATCTTGGCGTGTGCACGGATTGCGACGCGGGCTTGATGCGTATGACCGCCCTGTGTGGCGCGGCGGGCTGGCTTTTGTTGCTGTGGGCGATGTGCCGCGCACGTTGGGCGGCATGGCGGGGCGTGCTGCTGTTTGCCGCCTGCTGGCTGATTTTTCCGCTCTTTCAGGCGATCCATCAGGGCTTTCCCGGACTTTGGCGTTTCGATGCGGAATTGCTGGCGATCGACCGTCTGCTCTGGGGTGGGAAAAGCCTGCCGGAATATGCGCTGGCGCTGGAAAACTTCTGGTTCTCGGAAGTCGTGAGCCTGGGTTATTTCTGCTTTTATTTCGCGGTGTTGCTGCCGGTCTTCTGGGCGGCATGGCGGCGCGAACGGCGCGAAGCGCAATGTTTTTTGCTCGGGCTGAACCTGATGTATTTGCTCGGTTTCATCGGCTATTTGTGTATACCCGCGAGCGGGCCGCTGTTGGCTTTTCCCGGCATTTTTCCCTGGCCGCCCGAAGGCGGCGTCATCACCCGTTTTTTGAGCGCGCTGGTGGCGCAGGGCATTACCGGCATGGATGTCTTTCCCAGTTTGCATGGCGGCGTCACGCTCTACATTCTGGGCTTTTTCGCGCTTGGCCGCCGTCGCTGCGCCTATGGCGTCGCGACGGCGCTGCTGACGCTGATCGCCCTGCCGCTGCTGCTGGCGACCGTCTATCTGCGCTATCACTACGGCATCGACCTGATTGCGGGCATCGCGCTGGCGGGCGCGGTGCTGGCATGGATTCATCCCAAACGTCATTACCAACAGGAGAGCGCATGAACGCCAAACCCGATGTTGCCTTCGATCCTTTTTCCGACTGGATACTGCCTTTCGACGCGCCGCGCGCGGCGGAAATTTTCCTGAGCGGCGGCAAAGGCGCGAATCTGGCGCGCGCCGCGCAAAGAAAGCTCCCCGTGCCGGATGGCGTTATCCTCACAAATGCGGCCTATCGCGTCTTCATCGCGCCCCTGCGGGCGGCAATACAGGAAATCCTGCGTCGCGGTAAAGGCGACGACGCCGAATGCAGCCAGCGGTTGCGCGCCCTGATCCTGCAACAGACGCTACCGTCCGCACTGCCGGAAATGCTGGCTGAAGCCCTGCGGGCGCGACAGATGCAGGGGATTCGGGTGGCCGTGCGCTCTTCGGGCACGCTGGAAGATTTGCCGGGCGCGGCCTTCGCCGGACAACACGACACCTTTCTCGGCGTGTGGGGCATTCCCGCGATACTCGAAGCCGTGCGCGCTTGCTACGCCTCGCTCTGGAACGAACGTGTGCTGCCTTACCGGGCGCGACTGGGCGTCGATCATCTGGAAGCGGGCATGGCCGTGGTGATTCAGGGCATGGTGGAAGTCTCCATGACGGAAGCCGCTGGCGTCGCCTTCTCCATTGATCCGGTGCAAGGGCGGCTCGATCAGGCGCTCATCAACGCCGCCTTCGGCCTGGGCGAAACCGTGGTTGCCGGAGAAGCGCCGGTCGATGAATACCGGGTGCGCCACGCCGATAGCGCGCGGGTTTCGCAAACCATCGCCAAAAAACCGGAAGCCATCGTCAGCGCCGACAAGGGGACAAAGACGCTGCCCCTGCCTTTGGCTCAACAAGACTTGCCCGCGCTGACCGCGACGCAATGCCGGGAAGTGGCGCAACTCGCGCTGGCGGCGGAGGCGTATTTCGGCTTTCCGCAGGATATTGAGTGGGCATACAGTGGAGGGCGTTTGTTCCTGCTGCAATCGCGTCCCGTCACCCGCATCCCGTCGCGCTGGACGCGGGACGAATCCGCCGAACGCTTCCCCAATGTCGTTACCCCCATGACCTGGGATCTGGTGGAGGAAGGCTTTCATGCTTCGCTCAACTACTCGTTTTCGCTGATGGGGCTGCCTTCGTTTGGCGACAAATGGTTTGCCATGCGGGAATTTTATATCTACGGCAACCAGAACGCCGTGGAACTCTACAGCGGTCGTCTGCCGACACAGATGAGCGGCGATTTATCCGACATCGCCGCCGCCTTGCCCGCGCTCGCCGCCCAATATGCCTGGGTGCAGCAACTGCCCGTGCGCTGGATGCGCGATCTGGACATCTACCTTGTCGGCATCGGCGCGCTCTTGCAGGAATCCAGCGAACGGAAAACCCTGGCCGAACTCTGGGATTATGTCCTGCGGGTACGCGATCTGGGGCGCGAATACTTCCTGCCCAACATCGCCATCTCGCTCACCCAACGCAGCCTGTACGTCCTGCTGCAACGTCTGCTCCATCTGCTGACAGGGGACGCCGACAGGGCGCAGACGCTGTTCGACACCCTGCTGGCGACGGTCGACACCAAAACCGCGCAGGTCAATCGTGAATTGTGGCTGCTCTCGCGGCAGATTCGCGCCGACGCGGAACTGTTCGCGCTGGCAAAGAGCCACAGCGGACGCGACCTGCTGGCGCGGCTTTCCGGATTCTCCGCCTTCAAAGTCGACTTTGAGCGCTTCCTGCAACGTCACGGACACCGCGAACTGGATTTCGACGCCTATCATCCCACCTGGATCGAAGCCCCGCACAGCGTGCTGGATCAACTGAAAGTCTTGATCGAGCGTCCGGACGGCGAGCGGTCGGAACAAACTCTCGGACGCAAAATCGCCGCCGTCGGCGCCGAACACGCGCTCCTCGCCCGAACGCCGGAAGCCTTGCGGTACGCCGTGCAGGAAATCATCCGCCTGGCGCGGGTCTATACCGAACTCGACGACCTTGAGCACTACCAGACCACGCGCCTCACCCTGCCTTTTCGCCGCGCGTTGCGCGCTTTGGGCGGTCGCCTGGTGGAGCAGGGCGTGCTTCTGGAAGCCGACGACATCTATTTCTGTCCGGTCGACATTTTCGAGCGCGCCTTGCGGGAAAACGATCTGCCCGCCATCCGCGCCGCTGTCGACGCGCACAAGGCGGCTTACCTGCGCGCGCGCCAACACACGCCCGACTGGGTGTATGGCGAAGCCGAAGTCGGGACGGCGGCAAACGATGGCGACCGCCTGCAAGGTCTGGGCGGCAGTCCGGGAAAAAGCGAAGGCGAAGTGTTTGTGGTGCACAGCCCCGAAGATTTCGCCCGTTTCCCGAAAAACGTCATCCTGGTCGCCAGAACCACCAATCCCGCATGGACGCCGCTGTTCTATCAGGCCATCGGCGTTATCACCGAAAGCGGCGGCCCGCTCTCACACGGAGCGGTCACAGCCCGCGAACTCGGCCTCCCCGCCGTCATGAGCATCCGCAACGCCACCGAACGCCTGAAAAACGGAATGCGCGTCCGCATCGACGGCAGCGCGGGGACGGTGACGATTCTGGAACCAGGAGACAATGAAACCCATGCATAACGATGATTTTTTGACCGACCTGCAATCGCTGGTCATTCACGGCGATCTCGACGCCGAAAACGGCGCGGACGATACCGCGCTGGCTCCGGCGATTTATCCGGCTTCAACCTACGCCGCCCGTAATTCCGCCGAGTTTGCCGCCATGGCCAACCAGCCGCGTCATCCGCGCTATTACGCCCGCTACGGCAACCCGACGCAGGAACGTTGCGAGCGGTTGCTGGCGAAGCTGGAAGGCGTAGAGGCGGCGCTGCTCTGTTCTTCCGGCATGGGCGCGATGAGCGCCAGTCTGCTGGCGCTGGCGCGCGCGGGCGATCACATCGTGGCGCAGACTTCGCATTACATGGGAACCGCGAAACTGCTGACCGACCTGCTGCCCGGGTTGGGCGTGGAGGTCACGCAAGTCGACCAGCGCGACACCGCCGCCTTCTTTGCCGCGACGCGCAAAAATACAAGGCTGATCGTGGTGGAGACGCCTTCCAATCCCACGCTGGCGCTCACCGATCTGGCTGCCATCGCGGAGTTCGCCAGAAGTCGCGGCATTGTCACTTTGGCGGACAATACCTTTGCCTCGCCCATCAACCAGCGTCCGCGCGACTTCGGCATTGATCTGGCGTTGCACAGCGCCACCAAATATCTGGGCGGGCACAGCGACCTGATTGCCGGCGTGGTCTGCGGCGATGCCGAGCGCGTGGAAAAAATCTGGGAATGCGCCATTGCGCTGGGTACGAATGTCAGTCCCTTCAACGCTTTTTTGCTGCTGCGCGGCTTGCGAACCCTGCCTATGCGCGTCGCCCGCCAGAACGAAAACGCCCTGACGCTGGCGCGATTTCTGGAAACGCAGCCCGCCATCGCCCGCGTTCATTACCCGGAACTGGCAAGCCATCCGCAACGCGCGCTGGCAAAGCGGCAAATGCGGCACGGCGGCGGCGTGTTGAGCATCGAACTCAAAGGCGGCGACGGCGATGAACAAGGTTTTCACGCCGCGCAAAAATTTGTCGCCGCCCTGAAACTGGCGCGTCACGCGGTAAGCCTGGGTGGCGTCGAGACGCTGGTCGTCCATGCCGCCTCGATGTGGGAAGCCAGCCTGACCCCCGAACAAATGCGGCGCGCCGGGATTGCCCCTTCGCTGGTGCGTATCGCCGCAGGACTGGAAAACGCCGCCGATTTACAGGCGGACATCACACAGGCGTTGTCCGGGATCGAAGATCGCCAGGGAAGCCCTGAATAACTGTCATTCCCGCTTGTCAAGGGAATGACGGTTGTTCAGGATTTTGACGGTTGTTCAGGATTTCCCGGACTACTCGCTGCAATTTGCCTGCATGTTCTGGCGGACGCGGCTGATTTCTGCTTCGCGTTGCTGGTCGTTGATGAATTCGGGCGCGCCTTGTTCGTTGGCGCGTGAGATGCGCGCGCCGGATTCCAGCATGTCCAGATTGCGGCGCGAGCGTTCGCAGGCTTCCGACTTTCTGGCGGCGGCGGCGGTTTCCTCGTTTTGTTTCTTCTCGGCGGCTTCCCGTTCTTCCTGGCGTTTTCTGAATTCCAGATCCTGATCGTCCAGCGTTTTCACGGGACTGTCGTCGGCGCTATCGTCGGGTTTGGCGGAGGGTACTGCCGTCGTTTTTTTGCCGGGCTGCGGCGTATCCGAGATGATGGTGCGCCCCTGGGCGTCTTTCCATTTGTAGACGTCGGCCTGGGCGGCGGAAAACGCGGCGAGGGAGAGCAAAACGGCAAGCGTGAGTCGGATATGCATGGCGGAACCTTTTTAAAAAGAAGGGTTGAACAGAATGCCGGAACCACGGGAAGAGAAGATGGAAAACAGTATAATAGCGTTTTGTCCTTCCGGAATAAAGACAATGCGACTGTTGCAAAAAGCGCTTACTTTCGATGATGTTCTGCTCGTTCCCGCCCATTCCCGGATTCTGCCCCGGGATGTCAGTCTGGCAACCCGACTTACCCGCAATATTACACTCAATATGCCTCTGGTTTCCGCCGCCATGGATACGGTGACGGAAGGGCGGCTGGCGGTCGCCCTGGCGCAGGAGGGCGGCATTGGCGTTATTCACAAGAACATGTCCGCCCGCGATCAGGCCGCTGAGGCGGCGAAAGTCAAGCGGCATGAATCCGGCATTCTGAAAGACCCGATTACGGTCAAGCCGGAAATGAGCGTGCGCGCGGTGCTGGAGCTTTCCCGCCAATACCGGATCTCCGGCTTTCCGGTGGTGGATGCGGCGGGGTTTGTGGTGGGCATCGTCACCAACCGCGACCTGCGTTTCGAGACCAATCTGGCGCAGCCGGTGCAGGCGATCATGACGCCGCGCGAACGTCTGGTGACCGTGCCGGAAGGCGCCAGCGTCGAGGACGCCAAGACGCTGTTGCGCGAACACCGCTTGGAACGGGTGCTGGTGGTGGACGCGGCGTTTCGTTTGAGCGGGCTGATTACGGTCAAGGACATCACCAAGGCCACCGAACATCCCGCCGCCAACAAGGATGAAGCGGGCAGGCTGCGCGCGGGCGCGGCGGTCGGCGTCGGAGAAGGCGCCGAGGAACGGGTGACGCTGCTGGTGGAGGCGGGCGTGGATGTGATTGTGGTGGATACCGCGCATGGACATTCGCAGGGCGTGCTGGATCGGGTGCGCTGGGTGAAGCGCAATTTCCCGCAAGTGGAGGTGGTCGGCGGCAATATCGCCACGGCGGAAGCGGCGCTGGCGCTGGTGGATATGGGCGCGGACGCGGTGAAAGTCGGCATCGGCCCCGGCTCCATCTGCACGACCCGCATTGTGGCGGGCGTGGGCGTGCCGCAGGTTACGGCAATCCAGAATGTCGCTGCGGCCTTGCAGGGTACGGGCATACCGATGATTGCCGATGGCGGCATCCGTTATTCCGGTGACATTGCCAAGGCCATCGCGGCGGGCGCGGACACGGTGATGTTGGGCGGCCTGTTCGCCGGTACGGAAGAAGCGCCGGGTGAGGTGGAGTTGTTTCAGGGGCGTTCCTACAAGTCGTATCGCGGCATGGGTTCGCTCGCCGCGATGCAGGCGGGGTCTGCTGATCGCTATTTTCAGGAAGGCACGGCCAATGTGGATAAATTCGTGCCGGAAGGCATCGAGGGCAGGGTGCCGTACAAGGGTTCCGTGCTGGCGGTCATCCACCAGTTGATGGGCGGCCTGCGCTCGTCCATGGGCTATCTGGGCTGCCTCTCGATTGCCGAAGTACACGAAAAAGCCGCCTGCGTGGAAATCACCGCCGCCGGAGTGCGCGAATCGCACGTACACGACGTGCAAATCACCAAGGAAGCGCCAAATTACCATGTCGATTGATCTCCCGGCAGAGGCGGGTTTCCATGCGCCGCCGACGGCTTGCCCTGCGGGCGTTGAGTTGCCGCCACCGCGCCGAAGCTGGCTCATGCGGGGCTGGGGCGGAAAATACATTCGTGACTTCGGGCGCATTTGGAAATCGGCAAGGAGCGCATCACCACGAATGGCTCCGATCCTGGATTACGGATTACGGCAATCGTTCAGCATATCCAGATTGGCGTCATAAAGTTTGCTGTTGATGCCGGAGAGACCCAGAAGGGTGTGAAAAGCATTGTCGTGCGAAGCAGCGCCGGAATGGGCGGCCTTGTCTGCGAGACATCGGGCATTCAGGGGGGGTTGTTGTAACAGCCGCTCTGACATCCAGAGCAACATGGGAACCCTTTTCTGGTATTCGGGCGCCATGTCATAAGGCATACTGTGCAGGTAAACCCCGTCTTCCCCAAGCGATTCTCCATGATCGGAGGTATAGAACAATGCGGTGTTCAGATGGGTCGCCGCTTTCAACATCCCGATGGTTTTGGCAATGAAATAATCGGTATAAACAATGCTGTTATCGTAGGCATTGACAATTTCTTCCCTGTCGCACAAACGCAGATCATTGTTTGTGCAGATCGGGGTGAAGATGTGGAAGGCTGCGGGATATTTTTTGTGGTATGTCGGGCCGTGGCTTCCCGTGGTATGGAGCACGATAAACGTGTTTTTGCGAATGTTGCCCAGCCGCGTTTCCAGATTTTCCGCAAGCGCCTCGTCGTAGCAAATATCGCCCGTGCAGAATTCTGAATCCGCATCGCTTTTGACCATCTGGTTGGCGACGCGATCACAGGTGTCTTTGCAGCCGCCGCTGCTGCCAATCCAGAGCACGTCGTAATCAGCCTGTTTCAATATATCCAGAAGATTTTGCGTTCCATGCGCGTCTCTTTTGCGGAAAGTTTTTCTGGTTTGCGCCGAAAACATGCAGGGAACGGAGCGTGAGGTCATGGTGCTGCACGCGGTCGCATTCCGAAAATAAAACAGATGTTCTTCTTTTTCCAGCAAGGGATTGGTTTGTCGCGCATAGCCGTTCAGGGAAAAATTGTGTGCGCGCGCCGTTTCGCCCACAATGAAAACGACAAGATTCGGGCCGGAAGGCGGGACGGGAACGGGCGCTATATCGGCGTCCAGCACGATGAAATCCTGTTCTTCGCCCAGGATTTCCCGGGCATAAAGGGCAGTTGAAAAAATATAATTGAAAGGAGACAGCATATAGCGAAGATGCGGATCGCCCTTTTCAAATCGCGGATTGAGGCCGTAAAAGATGCCGCCGAGCGCAAAAATGCCCAACAACAGCGCCAACCCCTTCGATTTCAACATTTGTGACAGCGACGGATATTCCAGTTTGACAAAGCACAAGCCTGCCGCAGGCAAAACACCCGTCAACGCGATCCACGCGATGCTGGAAAAGGTAAACAATTCAGAGGCTTCATGCGCGTCCGTCTCAAACACATTGCGGATCATGTCAACATCAATCGTGATGCCATACCAGAACATGCTGTAATTCGCATAACCGGACATCAAAAACAGTACGATCAACACTGGCCGTGTCATATAAGGCCAGGCCAGCAGGCTGATAAAAATGAAGGTCAGAACAGACAACGCCAGGGCAAGGCAGAGGATAAAAACAATCAACACGCCCGTCCCCATTCCCGGATACATAAAAACATGCCGCCACAGCCCGAAATTCAGAAAAACGCCCAAATAAAGCGCGGCGAACGCCAGAAGTTTTTCGGTTTTCATGGAGTAAAAAAATCTGTCGGCGGCGGTAAGGAAATCAATGGTTTTCATCGTAAAACCAACTCCGGTTGTCCGTATTCAACGCATAAGCGCATAGCGCCCATTTTGAGGGGGAGGGCGAGTCAGGGCGAACGCACTTATTTAACATATTTGTGAGATACCGATTACCCGCATACGCTCATTGTCGTCCCATCCTGCCATTTTTCGCCGCCGTCGGATGCTGGCCTTGGGCCATCTCATA
>JAIRZG010000168.1 GCA_031267345.1 Zoogloeaceae bacterium | reverse complement strand
GGGGGGGGGGGGGGGGGGCGGGGGGGGGGGGTGGGGGGGGTGGGGGGGGGGGCCCCCCCCCCCCCAACAAGGTGTTCCAGTGGCTCAGGAACGTGGCGGGCGTAGCCTTGGGCGTAGTCTATGCCCAGTTCCCGAACGACTTCCAAAATGGACTCGCTACTGACGAATTCCGCGATCACTTTCAGGCCATGCACCTTGGCCAGTTGCACAATGGCCTGCACCACGGCGCGGTCAGAGGAGTCGTTGTCGATGTTGGCGATAAACAGGCCGTCGATTTTCAGGTAATCGACGCGAAACTGCTTCAGATACGCAAAGGAGGAGAGGCCGCTGCCGAAATCGTCAAGCGACAGCGAAGCCTTCAGCCCGCGAATGCGCTTGATGAAATTCAGCGCCTGCGCGAGCTGGCCGACGGCGCAGCTTTCCGTGATTTCAAAACACAGGCGCGAAGCGTCAACCTGATAGCGCTCGATCTGTTCGTGCACATAATCCGGGAATTCGCGGTCGGAGAGGCTGGCGCCGGAAATATTGATGGCGAAGTGTTCCACGGCTGGCGTAAGCCCCGCCTTCTGCCATTCGGCAAGTTGGCGGCAGACATTTTCGACCACCCATCGGTCGATGTAGGGCATGAGATTGAAGCGTTCGGCAGCGGCGATGAAGCGGGCAGGCGTCTGGATGTTACCGAGGAAATCGCGCAGGCGAATAAGGATTTCGACATGCTCCGGCTGTTCGTCGCGCAGGGGCTTGAGACGTTGGAAGTACAGCAGGAAGCGGCCTTCGGAAAGCGCGGTGGTGATATGACCGATGGAGCGAAATTCTTCGTGCCGCATCCGGAAGTATTCGTTGTTTTCGTCGTACAGTTCCACGCGGTTGCGCCCTTGTTCCTTGGCGGCGTAACAGGCGGTATCCGCCGCCATCAGGATGTCAGTGAAGCTGTTCATGCCGGGAATGACGCGAACCACGCCTACCGACGCGCCGATGCGGAAACTGCGCCCGCCGTAGGTGAAGGTGTAGGCGCGAATCTCCGAGACCAGCGCGTTGGCATGACGCATGGCTTCCGTTTCGTCACAGTCGCGCAGGAGGATGCCGAATTCGTCACCGCCCAGGCGCGCGAGAAAGCCTTGCCGGACGTTGGTTTGCAGGGTCTTGGTCAGGTTGATCAGCAACTGGTCGCCCGCAATGTGACCGCAGGTGTCATTGATGACCTTGAACTGGTCGAGGTCGAGGTACAACACGGAAACGAGACGGTGATCCTGCTGGAACTGCTCGATGGCCTGCCGCAACTGCCGCTCGAAGGCGCGGCGGTTGTAGAGACCGGTCAGGGGATCGTGGATCGACTGATAGGCCAGTTCCTCGGTGGCGTGGTGTTGCAGGGTAATGTCGCGGATGCTGGAACGATAGCCCTGCGACGCGCCATGTTTGTCGCGGATGGACTGCCAGGACATGGCGCACCAGAGACAATGCCCGTCGCGGCGCAGGATGCGGAATTCCATATTCTGCCCGCTGTGCCCGTCCTGCGCCTGACGTATTTGATGACGAATCAGCTCCTGATCGTCGACATGCACCAGATTCAGGGGAAATTGTTCCATGTCCATACATTCTTCCGGCGAAAAGCCGGTGACGCGCTGCACGGCGGGATTGACCCAGCGCAACTTGCCGTCCGTATCGAACCAGTTTTCCCAATCATAGGTGTAGTCGGCGATGGCGCGAAAGCGTTGTTCGCTGTCTTCCAGCGCGCGGATGCGGTTTTGCACGGCGTCGATCATGCGGTTGAAGTTGGCGGCGAGCACGGAAATCTCGTTTTGCCCCTTCACTTGTACGCGACGGGCAAAGTCGCCCATGCTGATGCGATGACTGGCTTCCGAGAGGCGCACCAATCCTTGCGTCATGTAGTAAATGACGATGTAGAGGAAAAACACCAGCAGAGAAACGCCACCCAGTCCGATCAGCGCGCTTTGTTCCAGCAACTCTTGTCGGGCTTCGGCGCTGTAGCTGGTGCTGCGCCCGATGTACAGTTGTCCGTAGACCACGTCTTCGATGGCGATCGGGAAGACGGCATGGAGTACGCCATCATCGTTCGCCTCGCCCGCCGGCAGCGCCTGATCCTCCGGCCAGCCTACGGCGGCGGCGCGATCGCCGTCTTCGTCGACGACGACGATGTAGATCAATCCTTGATTCTGTCGCAGGTTGTCCAACATGTCGCGCAGGGTGGCGTAATCATGGGTCAGCAGGTAGGGCGCGAAGACCTCGCCGAAAATTTTTCCCTGTTCAAGCGCGTACTCGCTTTGTTCGGTTTGAAAGTAACGATTGGTCAGCAGCAGGTTGTTGCCAATAAGGAGGAACAGGGTCAGGATGCTGACAAGGAGACTGCTCAGCAAAAGCCGGGTACGGAAAGAATGGATATGAAGCCCGGAAAAGCGTTTCATGGTCGTTCCTGATCGGGCAAGACAGGTGGCTTGAAGAACGGCTGTTGCCGGATCATCTCCACATAGGGCTGCATACTTTTGATGTCCTGCGGTGAAATGGGCACATAACCCTCATAGCCGGAAGCGGCAAAAAAAGCCTTGCCTTCCCCGGTTGCGGGAAAGCGCTGAAGCGCCTTGCGAATGCGCTCAATGAGCGCGGCGTCCAGATGGTTATCCGCCAGCGTCATCAGATGCGGCAAGGTATGGTCGTCCATGTTCAGATCGTTCAGGTTGATGATGCGTAACTTGGAACGGATTTCGTGATGCGCCAGATTGAGGGGGGCAAAGGTCGTTACCGCCGCCTCGGCGTTTCCCGCCACCACTGCCGCCATTGCCGCCGCGTGACTGGGGCGATCCAGCATCTGGTAATCCGTGTCGGCCTTCATGCCGTTTTCCGCGAGGTTTTTGATGCCCGCCTGCGCGAAAAACGAGGCGTAATCGGGAAAGGCGATGCGCTTGCCGCGCAAATCACGGTGATGTTTGAAGGCGCTGTCGGCGCGCACCACAAAAATAAATTTGAACGGCGCTTTGTAGCGCGCCAGCGGAACGAAACCGTATTGCAGACACAAAGCGCCAAAATGCGGCGGCGTGATGAGGATATCAAAACGCTTGCGCAGGGAATCACGCAGGAAAGCGGCGTGATCCTTCGAGGATAGAATCTTGACCGGACGGTTCAGGCTCCGCTCCAGGTGCTGCGCCAGCGGGCGATGCGCGCGAAACAGGTCGGCAGGCGAATTGAAGGGCGCGATTCCCAGACGCAGAGGCGCTTCCTGCGCCGCCGTTGCGGAACAGGCCGATAACGCCGCCAGTGCCAGAACCGAAAAGATGTGGCGCAACATGATGTGCTTCAGTTCAAAGAAGTTGGGGGGCGACATCCGTGACGATGCCGACGTATATTGCTCTGTGGCCTGTTTTGTCTTCCAGACCTATAACTATATTACTATTACTTTAGTTATATATTTGATTTTTTACGAAACGTTACAATGGCGTCGAAATCGGAAGAAGTCGGCAAAAGTTACATATCCGGCATGATACGTGAAAATCGGCGGCGGGTGCGCTTTTCCCAGTGGCGCGTCGCGCCGGTAGCTTTTTCCGATGCCTGACCTCTGATTCCTGATCAATGCAACACCCGATGCATTTTTCCCGGTTTGAGCATGGGATTGGCGCCAGGGGAAGCGTGGCGACAGGTCAGACGCCAGCCGTGCGGGCCGCGCAGGTAAATGTGGGTGACCTGAATGGGGCCGCCGACTTCCTTGTTGGCGTACAGATTTTCGATCAGATGGTGGACGCAAATCAACATGCCATTCCAGCGGGCGACGCGCTGGCGGCGGATTTCCATTTTTGCGCCGCCGAGAATGCCGCGCCAGCTTGCCTGGATGGCGGCAAAGCCGACGAGATGCGCGCCGGTCGGGTGGATGCAGACGATTTCCTCGTCTTCCGCCCAGACGTTCATCAGGGCGTTGAGGTTGCGTTGGGCGATGGCGTTGTAGAAGGCGGATTCGGCGTCTTCCGGCGTGGCGTGGATGAGGACGTTGGACATGGCGATTAGCGTAAGTGAGGCCGACAGAGATCGAGGACTTCTTCCGGCGCGATGTTTTCCAGGCAGTCCGTGTGACCGAGCGGGCAGACGCGCTGGAAACAGGGGCTGCACGGCAGGTCATGGCGCACAATGATGGCCTGATCGGACAAAGGCGGCGTGAAGTCCGGCGAGGAGGAACCAAAAATGGCGAGCGTGGGTCTGGTCAGCGCCGCCGCGACATGCATCAGGCCGGAATCATTGCAAACCACCAGCGTCGCCAGCGCGATGAGGTCGATGGCCTGATCGATGCGGGTTTTGCCGCAGAGGTTGCGGCAGTCGCCGGAGGTCTGGATGCGGATGTCTTCCGCCAGCGCGTGATCCTTCGCCGATCCCAGCAACCACACCGCATGACCGGCTGCCGCCAGTTCGCGCGCCAGCGCGGCGAAGTGGCGGATCGGCCAGCGTTTGGCCGGGCCGTATTCCGCGCCGGGGCAGAGCATGACCAGTCGGTCCGGACGCTTCAATCCCAGTTGGGCGAGGGTATCGGTCTGCTGCACGGGTGTGGATATCAGACGCGGCGCGGCGACGGGGCGAATCAACGGCGTTCCCGGTTCCTGCGCCAGTTGCGCGAAGCGTTCCACCATCCGGGGCAGCGCGTTTTTATCGAGCTTGTGCCGGATATTCACCAGACCAAAACGGCATTCGCCGATAAAACCGACGCGCTGGGGAATGTCGGCAAACCACGGCAGGATCGCGGATTTCAGGGAATTGGGCAGAATGTAGGCGCGCGCGTAGGCGTTCTGTCGCAAAGCGCGCGCAAGTTTCAAACGCGCGCCCAGATGCAGCCTGCCGTGTACAAACGATGTTTTGATGATGTGGGCGATGTTCGGCATTCGGGCGAGCACGGGCGCAACCCAGTCCGCCGCCAGCGCGTCCATGACCAACGCTGGATTTTGCGCTTGCAGACGAGCGAACAACGGTTCCGCCATGATGGCGTCGCCTATCCACGCGGGCGCGACAATGAGGGCGCGGGATTCGGCGTTCATGCAGGAGGTATGGACACCGCGCGCATCGTGAAACCGGCTCCGGTTTGAAATCCTGTCCGAAAGCATCGACGCTACAGTTGTATCCTCATACCTGCAACCAGGGTTTTGAGCGGGGCGACCGGCAAGGGGAGAGAACGCCATTTCCGGTTGCGGATGGGTTGCTGCCATGAAATTGATGTAAACGCGCATGGGGGGTTATGTTGATACACCAAATGCCGGATGTCGGGAGTGCGGTTGGGTTGCAACGAATGCTTCTCCGTTATTGTACGCCTGACGCGACCGCGCACGTCAGGCGCGGATAATTGTGCGCGTTTCGGGGGACGGGCGCCGCAAATTCCGGCAGACCGGCATCGGCGCCACTACGCCAAGGCGAAGGCGCAAGCGCATCGTTATCCGGACGGATGCTTGGCGATCTTTCGCGGGCTGGGGAAGTTGGCCGATTTACTGCGCCCATGTTGCCTGCCGCCCGCGTCGCGCGCGGTTTTTCCCTTTCGTCCCGTCGCGGGGGACGGGGCGAACCGTAAGGGTTCGCCCGGTATTCCTGGCGCGGCTTTACAGTCCGCCGTCCGGCGTTTCCCAGACCGAGCCGATGAGTTGCAGCAGGTCCTCTGGATACCCAGCTTCCGTCGTTCCCGTCGGCGCTTCATGATTCGCCATCGCTTCCACCAAGGTCTGCACCTGCGTATGTTGCAGTACTGTCCCGTCGCTCAGCTTGAATTCTTCCACATGATAAGTTTCGCCCAGGAACCAGTATTCAAACGAAATGCTGTCCGCGCTGTTCAACAGATCGACCGTCAGGGTATTGCCGTTCCGGCTGAACCACAGGTCGCTG
>JAIRZG010000064.1 GCA_031267345.1 Zoogloeaceae bacterium | reverse complement strand
ACTCGCCATGATCCGCCTGCTCCTCAAACGTCTTTCTAATTTTTAAAACAGCTTCTGAAAGAGGAGGGAGCAAAACGCGCCGCCGGATTTTATTTCTTCGCGTCCTCTGCCGCCAGCATGGCTTCCAGCACCTTGAGTTTTTCCTGGGCGTGTTCAAAGCCTTGCGCGGCGGATTGGGTAAGGTAGAACTTCGCCAGCGTGAGGTCTTTGAGGCCGCCGCGCCCGGTCATGTAGGAGTAGCCCGCGTTGTTTTGCGCGTACTTGTTGCCGAGTTTGGCGCTGGCGACGAAATCCTTGAGCGCGAGTTCATAATTCTGCATCTGGTCGTACCGATACCCCCGCTCAAAATAAGCCTTATGCTCGTCCGGATAGGCGTCGATAATCCGGGTGTAAATCTCAATGGCGCGTTTGTTCAGATTGTTCTTTTTGGCGACATCGGCGGCCCAATATAGACGGAAAACCTTGCCTTGAATGGGAAGTTGCTCGTAAGCCTGAATGTAGAGGTCGATTGTGCTTGCGGGATTGGGCGCATCCACCGCTTTCCATGTAAGCACAAACGCCGCAAGATCGGCCTGATCTTCCGGCAACATCGGCCCTTTTTTGATTTCGGCGATCAGGGCGTCCAGTTCCGCGTATGACCCGCCCCAGCGCGGAATGCGGTACTGGATATAACGGTCGTAAGCGAGCTTTGCGGTGGGGTCTATCTTGATGGCCTGATCGAGATAATGACGCATGTTGCCCTGCGAAAGCATGGCGTCGACATTGATCAGGTTGTTGTAACTGGGAAAAGGTTTTTCAAAAAGTTTGGTCGAAGCGAGCAGATTTTCCTCGGCTTTTTTCAACAGAACCCTCATGGCGGCGAATTGTTCGCGGGAAACATCACGGGCAAGTCCCGATCCACGCGCTTCCCACGCGGCATAAAGCTGAAGGCGACCCAGACCAAGACGCGCGGCATAGGATTCGGGCTGCGCTTTCACCCATAACTCGGCGTCCGGGATATAGCTGGCGGAAGGCGGCCAGACGAGACCAATGATTTGGTCGTTAAATTCGTCGGTGCCGATAAGCCGCTTACGGTAGTTGTCGATTATCGTTTTTTCCGCCGCCGCCAGCCCGGCAAAATCGTGACTGCCCAACATGACGACATAGCGCATGTCTGTGGAATTTTCCTTTTTGGCGGCCTTCGGCACGGCTTTCGGCGCGGCCTCCGGCGCGGCAAGAGTGGAAACCGGCGCGACAAGGGTAAAGGCAAGGGCAAGCGCGACGACGACGCTTGCCAACGGATGATGAAGGTTCATTGCATATTCTCCGGTCAGGACAGACGGGTGGGATTGTAGCAGACGCGGGGCGACCGGCAATGCCGATTTCATCCGCGCGCGACCCGGAGCGAATGCGGTGGGGCTTATCCACGCGCCAGACGTTCCTGTAAAAACGCAATGAAACAGTGGGTTTTCGCGGGCAGGAGGCGGGTTTCGGTAATGGCGTAGACGGGAACCGGCGTGGTTTGCCAGCGCGGCAGGATGCGGCGCAGGCGGTCATGCGCCAGATCGTCGGCGACGATTTCTTCCGCCAACAGGGCGATACCCATATCCAGCAGCGCCAGATGCCGTATCATGCCGACGCTGTTGAGGCAAAAGCGCCCGTCGACCGCGATTTCCAGCGTCTCCCCGGCGTTGTCGGCGCGCGCAGGACGCAGCGTCCACCGCGCGCTCCCCGGCGCGTTGAAGCGCAGACACTCATGCCGCGCCAGATCCTCCGGCTGCGCCGGTTCGCCGAACTGTTCGAGATAGCGCGGCGAAGCGTAAAGACCGCCCGGCAGACGCGCCAGAAGGCGGGCGATCAGGCTTGAATCCGGCGGCTCGCCCATGCGGATGACTACATCCACCGGTTCCGTCACCAAATCGACGCGCCGGGGCGTCAGGTCAAACGCAAAGCGGATGTCCGGATAGCGGCGGGCAAACTCGGCAATCAGCGGCGCCAGAAAGACATGGGCAAAATCCACCGGCAGCGAGGCGCGCAACAGACCGCCGGGCAGGGTCAGCGTCTCGTCGAGCTGTTCGTGCGCCAGCCGCGCCTCGTCGACAATGCGTTTGCTGCGCTCGAAATAGCGTTGTCCAGCTTCGGTCAGCGCGATTTTACGGGTGCTGCGGCGCAGAAGGCGCAACCCGATGGCTTTTTCCAGTCGGCTGATGCGGCGCGACAAGGTTGAATTCGGAATGCCAATCGTCTCCGCCGCGCGACGAAAACCCCGCGCCTTGACCACTTCGACAAACAGCGCCATGTCGTTCAACCATTCCATATTGATTGCTCCATTCATGAATCAATGTTTTCAATTTTGCCATCTTGATCAAAACCCGTGGATGCCCGATCATGCATCTTCCATTCATTATCCGGAGCATTTTCCATGAACCAGTTGTTCACCCCCGTCCGCGTCGGATCCCATATTCTGAAAAACCGCCTCGTCATGGCCCCGATGACCCGTTCCCGCGCTGATGACGAGGGCGTAGTGGGCGAACTGACCGTTACCTATTACGCGCAACGCGCCGACGCTGGACTCCTCATCAGCGAAGGCGTATTCCCTTCCGCGATGGGCAAGGGTTACGTGCGTACGCCGGGCATCGCTACCGACGCCCAGACGAACGCCTGGCGGCGCGTCACCGAGGCTGTGCATACGCGCGGCGGCCTCATCTTCATGCAGTTGATGCACTGCGGGCGGGTATCGCACCCCGCCTTGTTGCCGGAGGGCGCGTTGCCCGTCGCGCCTTCCGCCATCAAACCGGAGGGACAGGCGTGGACGCCGAGCGGGCAGCAGGATTTCGTCACCCCGCGCGCCCTGCGCACGGAGGAGATCGCCGCCATCGTGGAGGACTACCGCGCCGCGACCCGCCGCGCGCTCGCCGCCGGGTTCGATGGCGTCGAACTGCACGCCGCTTCCGGCTATCTGCCCGAGCAATTCCTCTCTTCCGGCAGCAACCGGCGTCAGGACGCTTACGGCGGCGCGGTGGAAAACCGCGTCCGTTTCGTGCTGGAAGCCTTGCGCGTAATGGTCGATGAGGCGGGCGGCGGGCGCGTCGGCATCAAGATTTCGCCGGAGATGAACTACAACAGCATCGTCGATTCCGCGCCGCAAGAAACCTACAGCTGTCTCGTCGACCAATTGCGCGGCCTCGATCTGGCCTATCTGCACGTCGCACTATTCGGTGCGAAAACCGATTATCACGCGCTCCTGCGCCCGCGTTTCAATGGTGCGTACCTGATCGGCGGCGGACTGGATCAGGCAACAGCGGCAGCCGCCTTGACGGAGAAACGCGCCGACGCCTGCGTGTTCGGCGGCGCTTTCCTCGCCAATCCGGACTTGCCGGAACGCTTCCGGCAAGGCAAGCCGCTCAACGCGCCGGATGCCGCGACGTTCTTCACGCCGGGGGAGAAGGGATATACGGATTATCCGACGCTGGATGCGGCAGGGTAGACTCAAGCGCCGCATCGCTGCGGATCAACCCTCAGCGACACCGGATGGAACGGGCAAAAATCCGCCGCAGAAAGTTTCCCGCCCAACGTCTGCGGCGCGATGCGCATTGAAAAAGTGGATTGTGCGTGGTTAGAATGTGCGCCTCTCGCGCTTCAGGGAAAATCGTGAAAAAGAGGCTCCGCACAATGTTGATCGCTCTGTTTTTGATAATCGAGGGGCTGGCGGTGGGCGCTTGTGCGGTGCTCAACCAGACGAAATTCGGCCATCACCCGGAAAGCGAACGGCTCGCGGAAATCGAAAGGTCGCCGCATTATGTGGATGGCGAACTCCGGAATCTGACGCCGACTATCCAGTTTACGGGCGGAGGGTTCTTTTCCGGTTTCTTCTCGTAACTTTTTGCGGAAAAAGTAGAACGCGTACCGAACGGCCTCATTCCGTCCGTCAAAACCGATCTCAAGGCGCTGGATGAACAGCGGGATATTGTCGTCTGGTTGGGACATTCTTCTTACTTCATGTGGATTGGCGGCAAAACCCTGTTGATTGATCCGGTCTTCAGCGATAACGCCGCGCCGTTTTCTTTTTCAAACCGGGCATTTGCGGGAAGCAATATTTATACGGCGGAAAATATGCCGCCGATTGACTATCTGCTCATTTCCCATGACCACTGGGATCATCTGGATTATCCCAGCGTGACCGCGCTGGCGGATAAAATCGGCGCGGTGATTTGCGGTCTTGGCGTGGGCGCGCATTTCGAGCATTGGGGTTATGCGAAGAAAAAAATCCGCGAAGCCGACTGGTACACAACGCTACGGCTGGATGACAATTTCACCCTGCACATTCTCCCCGCGCGGCATTTTTCCGGACGCACCCTGACGCGCAATAAAACCCTGTGGGTCAGTTTCGCTCTGGAGACGTCGTCGCGGCGAATTTTTTTCAGCGGAGACAGCGGCTACAGCCCGCATTTTCAGGAAATCGGTCAACGCTTTTCCGGCTTTGATCTGGCGATTCTGGAAAACGGACAATATAACAAGCGCTGGGCGCATATTCACATGCAGCCGGAAGAAACCGCGCAGGCAGCGGACGACTTGCAGGCAAAAACCGTGCTGCCCGCCCACAATGGCAAATTCTCCATTTCCAGCCACGCCTGGGACGAACCGCTCAAACGCCTTTTTGCACTCAGTACAGGGAAATCCTGGCGGTTGTTGACGCCGAAAATCGGCGAGCCGATGTATCTCGATGACGCGCAACAAACCTTTTCCCGTTGGTGGGAAAAGGAAATTTTCACTGCGCCCCGCACTGCGCCCTGATCCCCTGCCTCCGGCCCTGACGCTACGTCCGGACGATTCCCCGAACTGGCGGTAAAGACAAAAACCAATGGTCGGGGGGTTCCGACGCCTGATGGCTATATTGCCGCAACAGCGACCTCGCGCAATTTTATCTGGCATCGCGTGATACCGCGCTCTATGACGCAGTGAGCTTGACCGTCATCAATCTCTGGAACTGGATGGGATAGATATATTTTCTCCCAATACATGATTGCGCGATGCCAATAGTATACCACATCCCTTCTTCCACGATGGGAAAGGGCAGCAAGCATCGACGAAGCAGCGGTTTTGCCGCCAGCGCAGATGATGTCAATGGCAAACACATTCGTGCGATTACCCTGTTCAGGCAGCAGGGCAATCGCATGAATGCCGAAGCCATGAATTCATGATGGCGAAACCGTCCGGATCTTCCCTTGAAGGGAAGGTGTGGCTATATTCCCTCCCCTTTTTCACTTCCTCTCCCCTTGT
>JAIRZG010000044.1 GCA_031267345.1 Zoogloeaceae bacterium | reverse complement strand
CTTCCAGAAAAAGCCGTGATGCACGATGAGGGCGTCCGCGCCCCGTTCCACAGCGGCGTCAATCAGGGACTGGCTGGCGCTCACGCCGACAACCACCCGCCGGATTTTGGCGCGGCCTTCCACTTGCAGGCCATTTGGGGAATAATCTGCAAACTTCGCGCTTTCCAACAGCGCGTTCAAAAGGTTTTCCAGTTCTCGATGCTTCATGAGTGTGTTCCCATGCGTAAATTGTGGTTGATTTTTGCACAAACAACGACGGTCGCGTTGGCCTTGTTGTTTGTAGTGATGACCCTGAAACCGGAATGGCTGGCGTATTCGTCGCCATCGCCCACTGTGGTCACTTTACAGGAGCGCGCGCGCGGCGATGCCGTCGATGGCGCTTCCGCCGCCTATGGTTTTCGGGAGGCCGCCCGTCGCGCCCTGCCTGCCGTGGTGCATATTTTCACCAGCCAGAAGGTGCGGACGCAACGTCATCCCCTGATGGATGATCCCGTGTTTCGCCGCTTTTTTGGCGAGGGCTTTGAGGATGCGCCGCGTCAGGAATCCGGTCTGGGTTCCGGCGTCATCGTCAGTCCGGACGGCTATATTCTCACTAATTTCCATGTCATTGACGCCGCCGACCAGATTGAGATCGCGCTGGCGGACGGGCGCAAGCTGAAAGCGAAGGTGGTCGGTTCCGACCCGGAATCCGATCTCGCCGTCATCCAGGTGGAAGCCGACAATCTGCCCGCCATCACCTTCGGACACATGAGCAATGTCGGCGTCGGCGACATGGTGCTGGCGATTGGCAACCCGTTCGGCGTAGGACAGACGGTGACAATGGGCATCGTTTCCGCCCTGGGGCGCACCCATTTGGGCATCAACACCTTCGAGAATTTCATCCAGACCGACGCCGCCATCAATCCCGGCAATTCCGGCGGCGCGCTGGTCGACGCCGAGGGTATGCTCGTCGGCATCAACACCGCCATTTATTCGCGCACGGGCGGCTCTCTGGGTATCGGCTTCGCCATTCCGGTGTCTTCCGCACGCCTGATCATGGAACAGATTATTCAGAATGGCGCGGTCATTCGCGGCTGGATTGGCGTGGAAGCGCAGGAAATCACGCCGGAACTGGCGGAATCCTTTGGCTTGTCGGATGTCAGCGGCGCGCTGATCGCGGGCGTCGTGCGCGGCAGTCCGGCGGATCAGGCGCGTATCCAGCCCGGCGACGTGCTGCTCGCCGTTGGCGCCGGCAATATCCGCGACCCGCAGGAAATGCTTGACGCCATCGCCGCGCTGAAGCCCGGCGAAGAAACCACCTTCCGCCTGCGCCGCGCCCGGAATATCATCGAAGTCACCGTCAAGATCGGTCAACGACCGCCGTTGCAGTTCCAGAAAAAAGGAAGAAAATAAACAATCGTCATTCATGCTTTTCAAGGAAATGCCGGCATTTTTTCTCTCTCCCTTTCAGGGGGAGGGGACTGGAATCCTGCGTAAAACCCGCAATGTCCTGATGGCGCTGGCGTTGGCTTGTAGCGCGGGGAATGTGTGGGCGGATTGCGCCAGTGACGCCGGAGACATTTTGTAAGTCCTGACGGTGCGGGAGACCCGTCCCGGTTTTGTAAAGCGCGAAAAAGCGTCCGGTTTCAGGCTTGCGGATCAATTGGTTTTTGCTGTTGTCGCGGATTGCGTTCACGGCTTTTTACATACGCCGCTGTACGGGCAAAAGCGCCCCGTCTTGTTGGCGATAGCGCGACAAATTGATTGGATTGAACGGCAGAACAAACTCCATGAACGCATCGCCAACGCTTTGAAAGAAAGGAACAAAAACTCGTGACGAAAAAAATCTGTGTACTGCCGGGGGACGGCATCGGCCCCGAAATAACGGCCCAGGCCGTGCGGGTGTTGGCGGCGTTGAAGCTGGATTTTGAACTGGAGACGGCATTGCTGGGCGGCGCGGCGGTAGACGCTGCTGGCGACCCGTATCCGGAGGCAACCCGAAAACTCGCGGAAGAGGCGGACGCGGTGCTGTTGGGCGCGGTCGGCGGGCCGAAGTGGGACACGCTGCCGCGCGAGCAGCGTCCGGAAAAAGGCTTGCTTGGCATTCGTGAGCATTTGAATCTTTTTGCCAATCTGCGTCCCGCCGTGCTTTACCCGGAACTGGCGAATGCCTCCACCTTGAAACCGGAAGTCGTCTCCGGTCTGGACATCCTGATCGTGCGCGAATTGACAGGCGACATTTATTTCGGTCAGCCGCGCGGCATTGAACAGCGCAATGGCGAACGCTTCGGCTTCAACACCATGCGCTATACGGAATCCGAAATTCGCCGCATTGGTCGGGTGGCGTTTGCGGCGGCGGGAAAGCGCAATAAAAAACTCTGCTCGGTCGATAAAATGAACGTGCTGGAAACCACGCAACTCTGGCGCGACGTGATGAACGAACTCGCGCCCGAATATCCCGACGTGACGCTCTCCCACATGCTGGTGGATAACGCCGCCATGCAACTGGTGCGCGCCCCCCGGCAATTCGACGTGCTGGTCACGGGCAACATGTTCGGCGACATTTTGTCCGATGAGGCTTCCATGCTTACCGGCTCTATCGGCATGTTGCCTTCGGCCTCGCTGGACATAAACAACAAGGGGCTGTACGAACCTTCGCACGGCTCCGCTCCGGACATCGCCGGACGAAATGCGGCGAACCCGCTGGCGACCATTCTCTCCGTCGCCATGCTGTTGCGCTATACCTTCAATCTGGAAGCGGAAGCGCAAGCCGTGGAAAACGCGGTGAAAAAAGTGTTGGCGGAAGGTTGTCGCACGGGCGATATTTTCGAGCCGGGCATGAAAAAAGTCGGCACAAAAGAAATGGGCGACGCAGTGTTGGCGGTGCTGTAGCATTTGCGTGATTCGGTAGGCTTTGAGGTCTGAATCCGGGGAAACCCGCGCGTATTTGCCGTAGAATGCCGCGCATCAACAACAATTTGTCACAGGAGCAGGGTGCATGAAACGAGTCGGTTTGGTTGGTTGGCGCGGCATGGTAGGGTCGGTGCTGACGCAGCGCATGGCGGAGGAAGGCGACTTTGCCCACTTTGAACCCGTGTATTTTTCCACCTCCAACGCGGGCGGCAAAGCGCCGACGTTCGGCGGCAAGGCAGCGGCGGCGGCCTTGCAGGACGCCAAATCCATCGACGCGCTGAAAACCTGCGACATCATCGTCACCTGTCAGGGCGGCGAATACACCCGGGAGATTTTTCCCAAACTGCGCGCGTCAAACTGGCCGGGACATTGGGTCGACGCCGCTTCCACGCTACGCATGGCGGATGACGCAGTAATCGTACTCGATCCGGTCAATCTCAACGTCATCCAGAATGCGCTGGTCAAGGGCGGCAAAAACTGGATCGGCGGCAATTGTACGGTGTCGCTGATGCTGATGGGGTTGGGTGGCCTCTTTCAGCATGACCTGATCGAATGGGCGACTTCCATGACCTATCAAGCCGCTTCCGGCGCGGGCGCGCAGAACATGCGCGAACTGATCGCGCAGATGGGCGCGATTCACGCCTCCGTCGCCGATCTGCTCGCTGATCCGGCCTCCGCCATTCTCGACATCGACCGCAAGGTGGCGGCGAGCCTTCGCGCCGACGATTTCCCCAAAAAGAATTTTCGCAATACGCCGCTGGCGGGCAGCCTGATTCCGTGGATCGACGCGCCGGTGGAACACGGACAATCGAGGGAAGAATGGAAGGGCGGCGCGGAATGCAACAAGATACTGGGGCGTCCGCCCTTTCGCAGCCCCGGCGCGATTCCCATTGACGGCCTCTGTGTGCGTATCGGCGCCATGCGCTGCCATGCGCAGGCGCTGACCATCAAGCTGAAAAAGGACGCGCCGCTCGACGAAATCGCCGACATCCTCGCGCAGGCGAATCCGTGGGCAAAGGTCGTGCCCAACGAGCGGGAAATTTCCGAACGGGAACTCACCCCCGCCGCCGTCACCGGAACTTTGAACGTACCCGTCGGCAGACTGCGCAAAATGGCGATGGGGTCGGATTATCTGACCGCTTTCACCTGCGGCGACCAGCTTTTATGGGGCGCGGCGGAACCGTTGCGGCGGATGTTGCGCATCCTGCTGGACTGAAAAACATGACCCTGAAAATGCGTCCGACGCGCACGCGCGGGAACGAAAAACGCGGAATTTTCTGGATTTTGTCGTTTTTTTACATTTTTATGGTCTATTTCGTACTTTAGACGTAAGATTAGCTTGCGCGTCTAAGTACATGATGTTATTTTAAAAAACCTGTTCAGTCGCGTATGGTGACAACATGAAGTCAGGGGGGTGGTGACGTGAATAAAAAATTTGCATTGTTTGACAAAACGCGGGTCGCGTTTTGGGCTGCAACGGCGGGGTTGTTTTTGACGCCCGTTGTCGCATACGCAGCGGGAATGGAGGGAATTACCGTCTATTCCATGCTGGGGCAGCCTTTGCGCGCCGAGATCAAGATAACGGCTGCGTCGGACGAATTGATCGGCATGAGCGCGCATCTTGCGCCGCGCGACAGCTTCGCGCATACCGGCGTGGCTTATAGCAGCGCATTGAGCGATTTCAAATTCGATCTGGAAAAAAGCGCCACGGGCGCGGTGATCCGGATTACCAGTCATTCGCCGGTCAACGAACCTTATCTGGATTTTCTGGTCGAGCTGAGCTGGCCGTCCGGTCGCCTGACGCGAGGCTATACCGTCTTGCTGGATCCGCCGGAAGTGACTTCGCAGTCGCTCTATCGGCAGGCAACGGTTGCGCCAAGCGCCCCCGCGCCGGTCGCAAAACAGACGGACGCTGGCGAAGCAACGGCAGCGGGCGCAATGGGTGGTGAAGACGAGGGCGACAAGGCCGCAAGCGCCTCCGGCGAGTCGACGGGCGAGCATGTGGTGAAATCGGGAGAAACCCTGCAACGCATCGCGCAGGCCAATTTGCCTGCGGGCGTGACCATTGAGCAAATGCTGGCGGCGCTGCATCGCAACAATCCGGAAGCCTTTTCGGGCAACAACATGAACCGCCTGCGGGCGGGCGCCATTCTGAAGATTCCGTCTGCCGAAGCGGCGGGCGGCATTTCCCAAACGGAGGCCAAACAGGTCTTCAAAACGCAGACCGTCGCCTGGCGTAATTATCGCAACCGCTTGGCGGCGGCGGCGAGTGGTGCGGTGGTTGGCGCGGGAAGCAACTCGGTTTCCGGTCAAATCGGCGCCAGCGTGGAAAGCGCGTCGCCTGCTGTACGGGGCGATAAAATCCAGGTTTCCCGCAGCAACCAGAGTGTCGGCGCAGCTGGCGTGTCCGAAGAAGATCTGGTGGCGTTTGACCGGAGCTTGCAAGAATCCAGAGCGCGTGTGGAAGCCCTGGAAAAAATTGTGGCGGACCTGAAAAAACTTCTGGAAATGAAAGACCAGGGGATTAACGATTTACAAAAGCAACTGGACTCTGCGTCGCCCGCAGGCAAGCCTGTCAAGGCCAGACCGGAAAGACAGCAGCGTTCTGATTCAACAACTTCATTGATTACGGCACAAGAGGTGGCAGCGTGAAGAAAATGAACTTTCCCACGATGAAGCGTTATGTCATGGCGATTGCCGTGGCGTCTGGTGTGCTGCTGGCTCCGCAATGGGCCTGTGCGGCAGGGTTACAGGGCATTACCGTGCATTCCGTGCTGGGGCAACCCTTGCGCGCCGAAATTCAGGTTTCGGTGGCGAAGGACGAACTGGTCGGCATGACGGCGTACCTGGCTTCCAGAGTCGCTTTTACCCAGGCGGGGCTGCGCTATTCTCCGACCTTGCGGCAATTGCGTTTTGAACTGGAAAACAGGGCGGATGGCGCGGTGATCAAGGTGACTTCCGTCGGCCCGATCAACGATCCGTTCGTGCAATTTCTGCTGGAACTCAGTTGGCCTGCCGGACGGGTGAGCCGCGAGTACACCTTCCTTGTCGATCCGCCGCAGGATCAGCCGGCGCGTCCTGCCGTGATTGCGCCAGCAGCGCCACAGCCGGAAGCGGCAGATGAAGCAGACGCGCCCGCGCCGCAAGCGCCCAAAGCGGCAGCGCCCGCGCTCCCACCAGCGGCGGGCGAATATGTAGTCAAGCCGGGGGAAACCCTGTATCGCGTCGCGCGCAACAATCGCTACCCCGGGGTCACGCAGGAGCAGATGCAGTTGGCGATTTACCTGCGTAATTCGGGCGCGTTCGACGGCGCGATTACCCGTCTGCGCGCGGGGGCGGTATTGCAGATTCCGCCTCTGGAAGAAGTCAGGGCTATTCCGGTAAGCCCGCGTCGTTCGGGAAGCGCCGATTCCGGTACGACGTTCAGTCCGCGTCCCGCGCCGCCAGTGGCGCAGGACGATGGCGCAAAAAAAAAGACTGAAGCAACGCTAAAGGCGCTGAATGCGCGTGAAACAACCCTCAGAAAAGATGTAGATACACTGCAAAAGCAACTGGAGACCAAAAACCAGAACATTGCCGAAATGCAGGATCTCCTGAAAAAGAAACAGGCCGAAGCGGCTGAACAACCCACCACAGATACTCCTCCCCCTATTTCCGACGCGCCGCCGATCATAACGCCGGACGCGCCGCCCGTTCCCGATACGTCGTCTGCCCCGGACGTGCCGCTTGTTCCAGGCGCGCCGTCTGTTGAGCCAACGCCGGGCGCCGAGCCGGACACGCTGCCGGTTATCGATTTCGACGAACCGCCTGCCGTTGAATCGACGCCGGATGAAATGGCAACGCAGGATCCGCCACCCGTACCTTCGGATATCCCGTCCGTGTCGTCGGAGCCTCCAGCGGTTGCGCCTGTAACACCGCCTTCTCCCGTGCTGGACGCGCCGGACGCCGCTGACGAAGGATTGGGCTTGTTGCCCTGGATAGCTGGCGGCGCTGTCCTGTTGATTGTGCTGGGCGGCGTCCTGTTCATGCGTCGTCGCAACGCCTCTGGCGATACGACCACCATCGCCATGACCGCATTTGATGATCCGCTCTCCCAGGAAGCCTTGTCGACGCTGGGGCCGAACTCGGTATTCCAGGAAACGCGCGGACAAACCGTGGATACCGGCAATTCCGTAGTGCCGCTGACGCATTCCGGATTTACACAAGGTCATGGCATTGATACGGGTGACGAAGTCGATCCCGTTGAAGAAGCGGATGTTTACATTGCTTACGGACGTGACGAACAGGCGCTGGAAATCCTGCTGGATGCCCTGCAAAAGAATCCACACCGCACCGCCATTCACGCCAAGTTGCTGGAAATCTACGCCAACCGCAAAGAAATCCAAAAGTTTGACACCTTGGCCTCCGAACTGTACGCGCAGACAAATGGACAGGGCGTGGATTGGGAAAAGGTCGTTGCCTTGGGGCGTGTCCTGGAACCCAACAATCCGTTGTACGGCGGCTCCGGCGGCGGCGCCGCGTCGGCAAAACCCACACCGTCGCTGGATTTCAGTCTTACGCCTGCGGATGCGGAAACGGATATGGCGGCAGAATCGCCGCCACGTCTGTCAGAGGATGACAGCACGGGTTTTGCCAGCGTGACCGATCCGGTGGGCATTGTCTTTTCGCCGACGCAATCCGCGCCGTCCGGCGGCGCCTCTGCGGCGGATGATGATCCCCTGCTTTCCTTGTTGCAGGAAGAATCCGTCACGGGTGCGGACGAAGACATGGAACTGATGCGGCAGGAAACGGGGGCGCCTCCGGCTCCAGCGGCAAGAAAAGAGCCTGAGCCGTTGCCCACCCTCCCTGCCGTTGAGCCTGTAGAGAGACCCTTGTCCATACCTCCCGTCAGAGAGACTGTAGATGAATACACGGCAACGACGGTAGTCGATACGCCGATGGACTTTGATCTGGGACGACAACAGGAAGAAGCGCCCGTCGTGCCGTCGTTGCCGCCGGATGCGCCCGTGTTTGCGAAAGCGGAGGATGCGGGTCAAAAGAGCCTGGTCGATTTCGATCTGGATGTGCCAGACGCAGTCAGCGCGCGCCAGCGTGAAGCGGAAATGGGCGAGAGCGACGTCATGGCCGCTACTTCCTTCATGACGGTTGAGCCGGATGACGACATGGAATTCAATGTCGAACTAACCGAATCGACCATACTGGGCGCTGCGGGCGGATCGGGTTTTGATCTTTCCGGCCTGGATCTCGAACTGGGACGCCGCGAACAACAGGCTGCGGCGGCGGAAAAACCCGCGACTGCCGCGCCGCCGCCGCCTGCGCCAGTCGCCCGCGCAGCAGCGGAAGACAGCGATGTTGTCGACGCGCGCCGTGATGAAGTCAACACCAAGCTCGATCTCGCCAAAGCCTATGAAGAAATGGGCGATCTGGAAGGTGCGCGGGAATTGCTGAACGAAGTCGTCAGTGAGGGCGCGTCCGATCAGGTGGCGAACGCGCGGGAGATGCTGAAGCGCATCAAGTAAGCTTTCCCGAAACGCCGCGTTCATCTCCCGATGAACGCGGCTTTTTTTTGATGGATATTTTCTGATGCCGCACCCTGCCGCCCGCATCCTGCTCTGGTTCATGCTGGCTGTATTTCTGCAATGGGCAGCGCCGACGCTGATGTTGCTGGCGGGGCTTGTTCTGCTCCTGTCCGGCGCGCGTATGCGTCAGCACTGGTGGCGACTGTTTTTGCGTACCCGTCTCTTGTTGCTGGCCTTGTTTCTGGTGTTCGCCTATGGCGTACCGGGCGAATCATTGGGCGGACTGAATTGGCTGCCCGGTTATGAAGGGTTGTCTGAAGCCTTGCTGCATGTTCTGCGCCTGGTCGTGTTTCTTGGCGCGCTCTCCTGGCTTCTGACTTCGCTTTCGCAACAGGCGCTGGTGGGCGGGTTGTGGTTTTTGTTGCAGCCTTGTCGTCATCTGGGTTTGCCGGTGGATAAAAGCGTGGTGCGCCTTTCCCTGGTGCTGGAATATCTGGAAAACCTGCCGCGCCAAAGCTGGCGGCAATGGTTGTTGTTGCCGGAGACAACCGCGGAGGTCGCGCCGGTGCGCCTCAGTCTGCCGCGTTGGCGCGCGCGGGATGTGGGACTGTTGTTGCTGGCGACGCTGGTATTTGTCCTTTTGTTGTGGGGGATTCCGGCATGACGCGCATTGCGTTGGGACTGGAATACGATGGCCGCGCCTTTCATGGCTGGCAGTGGCAGAAGGGGGCGCCCAGCGTACAGGCGACGCTGGAAGACGCGCTGGCGCGGATTGCCGACCATCCGGTGCGTCTGCATTGTGCGGGGCGCACCGATGCGGGCGTCCATGCCGGCAATCAGGTGGCGCATTTTGATACCGTAGCCCAACGCCCGCTGAATGCCTGGGTGCGTGGCCTCAACGCCCTGTTGCCGCCTGCTGTGGCGGCATGTTGGGCGAAGGCGGTCGATGAGCGTTTCCACGCCCGTTATTCGGCCTGTCGCCGCCGTTATCGCTATATTCTGCTCAATCGGCCTGAGCGTCCCGGCCTGTGGGCGGGCAGGGCAGGGTGGTTTCATCTGCCGCTGGAATTGCAGACCATGCAGACGGCGGCCTCCTTTCTTTTGGGCGAGCATGATTTTTCCGCTTTTCGCGCCGCAGGATGCCAAGCGAAAAGCGCGGTGAAGCTGCTGACCCATGCCGAAGTACGCCGCGAGATGCGGGCTTTTTCCGGTGATTTTTTTGTTTTTGACTTTGAGGCCAGCGCCTTTTTGCAGCACATGGTGCGTAATCTGGTGGGCGCGCTGGTTTATGTGGGCAAGGGCGCGTGGTCGCCGGAATACCTGCAAAGTGTGCTGGAAAGCCGCGACCGCGCCCTCTCCGCCCCGACTTTCCCGCCCGACGGCCTGTATTTTCAGGGCGCGCTGTACGATCCCGCCTTCGCCATCCCCGCGCCGGAGTGGGGGGCGTAGCTTGCTGCAACCCCCGTCAGCCATAAGCGGCTACCTCCCGTAGCAATTCCGGGTATCGTTCCAACAGGCGCAGAGCAGTATGGTGGATTTGCGCGGTTGCGTTTTACCACGCTCGTATTCCGAAAAGGCGGAAACATCGTCGCCAAAAAGCGTTCCGGCTCCCGATTGCTTCAAACCCGGTTTTTCCTTGCCAGGGAAATTTCCGGACGTGGGTTTCAAGGGGGTTAGAGCACATTAACAAATAATTGAGTATTATGTATGATGTAGGGGATATGTAGGGGATATACAGGAGGAGAGATGCCAAGGCCATTGTCGAATGATCTACGAAAAAGGATAGTTGCGGCCAAGTCTGATCGGGTGATTGAAGCTGTACCGGACACCCGGTTTCATCGAACGACGATCCTCTCCTCGATCCGGTTGGATGGAAC